>JASLZO010000152.1:243-3810 GCA_030754805.1 Dehalococcoidia bacterium | reverse complement strand
GTCCAGGAAACTGCGTACTTCCTGTCGAAATACCTCGTCCTCGGGCGTCATCGTAAAGTCCACTACCAACCCCCTGTCGAACTGGCGTGCTGCCGGGCGAGCCCGTATCCTACGGGAACCGTGCGAAAGCCTCAGAAATCATCATACCTCGCGCTACTGGCTCTGCTCTCCGTCGCTGTTCTCGTGACCGCGTGCTCGTCTGACGACGAGGTAACCCCGTTTCCAACGGTGACCCAGGGGAGCGGCGAGGTGCCCACGCCCCTCCCGGAGCCGACGGAGCGGAAGCAGTACGAGCAGCCGCCTGTGCTGCAGATTGATCCGACGAAGAGCTACACCGCTACGATCGTGACCGAGGTCGGTGACATCGTGCTGGAACTATTCGCCGACAAGGCTCCAGGCACTGTGAACAACTTCGTGTTCCTATCTCGCGACGGGTACTACGACAACATCACATTCCACCGCGTCATAGCCAACTTCATGGCCCAGGGCGGCGACCCAACCGGCACCGGCACCGGCGGACCCGGCTACCGGTTTGCCGACGAGTTCCACCCGGATGCCCGGCATGATGCCGGCGTCATATCGATGGCCAACGCAGGCCCCGGCACCAATGGGAGCCAGTTCTTCATCACGCTCGTCCCCACTCCCACCCTTGACGGCCTGAACCCGGACGGCTCACCAAAGCCGTGTGGAAACCCGGGGGTCTCCTGCCACGCCGTTTTCGGGAGGGTGATCGGTGGCCAGAACGCCGTCGCCGCCATCCGTCTCCGTGACCCGGCCTCCGACCCGAACCCGGGTACCCGCATCGAAACGATTCGAATCACCGAGGAGTAGCACTTTGACCAGTCGCAAGCAGTGGGACCAGCCTCCGACGATGCAGATCGACCCAGCGAAAAAGTACCGCGCCACGTTCGCGACAGACGCGGGGGATATCGAGGTCGAGCTATTCGCGGACCGAGTTCCGAATACGGTCAACAACTTCGTCTTCCTGGCTCGCGAGGGGTTCTATGACGACACGACCTTTCATCGAGTGATCGCCGACTTCATGGCGCAAGCGGGTGACCCGACCGGCACCGGCACCGGCGGACCTGGCTATCGGTTTGCCGACGAGTTCCACGAGGAACTGACGCACGAACCCGGTGTGCTATCCATGGCCAACGCGGGCCCCGGCACCAACGGGAGCCAGTTTTTTATCACCTTCACCGCGACTCCCTGGTTGGACGGAAAGCACGCGGTCTTCGGGAAAGTCACCGGCGGTGAGGACACGGTAAAGGGAATCACGATCCGAGACCCGGGTCAGGCCAGCGCACCTGCGACGTCGCTCCGTACCGTGACCATCTCGGAGGAGTAGCCGGACCTGCAACCAACCCCGCTAGCCGGGTTTCGGCCGGGCGCCCGGACCCAGGGCGAGCGCGTAACCGATCATCGTGTAGGTGAGTCGTGCCGCCGAGAAAGCGGACGCAACCGGCCCCTCCGAGGGTGCTAGCTCCACGACATCAAACCCGACGATCCGGGACGTCTCGGCGACTTCGCGGAGAAGCGATACGGTCTCGATCCACGAGAGACCGCCCGGCTCCGGTGTGCCAACCGCCGGCATGAACCCGGGGTCGAGTGCATCGAGATCGATCGTCACATAGACGTCGTCCGAAAGCCGCGCCGCGACCGCCTTCCGACGATTGGGGTCAAGTAGGTCTCCCTCTCGGTAGATTGCCACCTCGGCTCCCGCCTGGCGAAGATGAGCCCGCTCCTCGGCGCTGATGCTGCGGACGCCAACCTGCACCGCTGTTGACACCGACTCTCGCACCCGCCGCATTACCGTTGCATGACTGAAATGGCTTCCCTGGTACGAATCCCGCATGTCAGCGTGTGCATCTAGCTGAAGTACCGAAAGCCCAGGGAACGCCCGCTTCGCTGCGCGCACCGCCCCAACCGTGATGGAGTGCTCACCTCCAAGGACAACGGGCAGCCTTCCTGCGTCGATCACGTCCCGGACCGCTCTTTCGACACGGTCGATCATCGCCTCTGGGCCGGAAACGTCCGGCTCGATCTCAGGAAGTGTCGCTATCCCCCACTCGGAAGGCTCATGGTCAAGCTCGGCCTCGTAAAGCTCCAGGTAGCGGGAAGCTTCGATGAGCGCGTGTGGGCCGTCCCTGGTTCCGGTGCGATAGCTCGTCGTCGCGTCGTACGGGACCGGCAGGACAACGGCGGCGGCTCGGTCGAACGTGTTCAGTGGGCCGTCCAGAGCCGCGAAACTCGAAGGGAACGTGGGGTAGCCCCCAGTTGAGGGCTTGGTCATGGCCTTAACTCAGGGTTATCCCCGATGCGCCGACCGGCAGGTCGGATGCTGGTCGGTTCTCGGCGAATTCTTCGAGCCCGCGGTCCAGCACCGCCGTCTTGACAGAGTCGATGCCGAAACGGCCCTTCAACTCCCGCACGGCCGCCTCGGAGTCGAACGCCTTGCACGAGAAAATATCCACGTTCAGGTACCCGCGGTCAGGAAACGTATGCACGCTGATGTGGCTCTCCGCGATCAGCACGAACCCCGAAACGCCCCAGTCGGTCGGGACGGAACCCGTGTCATAACGGTACACGAAGGGTTCGGAGACCTTCGTCATCCCGATCGCGTCGGGATATTCCTCGAGCAACTCATGGACCAGGGCCTCGTCCTGAAGCCTTTTGGGGTCGGCTCCATACCCGTCCATGACAAGGTGCATCTACGGATTCTCTCCTTGAAAACCTGCTGGGCTCCCCACGAAATGGCTGCGAGAAGGCCGTCTGGCCCAAAGCCGCGCTAGGATACCAGACCGTTTTCGAGAGCAGCAAGCAGGTGCCGCTCTACCAGGACGTCCGCCTGGGGGCTTCGATCCGGCGACCGGCATCACCAATGGTGCGTGATAGACTCCCGCATATCTGGCTCGTAGCTGCGAGCTTTACGGACTCGGAAGCATGCGGTACCTGGTCACCAATGACGACGGCATCGGAGCGAGAGGCCTCTGGGCCGTCGTTCGAGCCCTGCGCGAAGTGGGCGAGGTCGTCGTGGTCGCGCCTGACCGCGAACAAAGTGGCGTCGGCGCCAGCTTCTCCCTCCATCATCCTGTACGCGTGCACCGGATCAATCGCCGCGGAGTCAAGGCCCACGCGGTCGAGGGCACCCCCGCCGACGCCGTCCTCCTCGCGCTCGGCCACCTCTACCCCGAGGGCATCGACGCGGTCGTGTCCGGCGTCAACCCCGGGTCCAACATGGGCCGCGACATCTTCCTCTCCGGCACCGTGGGAGCTGCCCTCCATGGCCATTTCAAGGGGATCCCGTCCGTCGCCATCTCGATGTCGAGGCTGAAGCGCCCGAGATACAGCACCGGCGCCTTCGTGGCCCGCGCGCTCGTCCCACTCATCGCCGCCAATGACTCCTTCAAGGAAACGATCCTGAACGTCACCGTCCCGAACTTCAAACCCGAGGACCTCCAGGGTGTCGAGATCACGCGCCTCATGGATGCCCACTCGAATCTTGAAGTCACGGCCGGAGACAACGGGCGGCACAGCCATTATTGGATCGGCATTGAACGACGGAAA
>JASLZO010000152.1:0-233 GCA_030754805.1 Dehalococcoidia bacterium | reverse complement strand
ATCCCAAAGGGGACAGACGTCTGGGCGATCCGCGAAAAGCGCGTCTCGATAACTCCCCTGCACACAGACCTCACTTCATACGGGGCATCGGAGGTCTTGCCCGAAGTGCTCGCCCCTCTCCGAAGTGCCGTCGCCGACATCCACCCGGCGACGGACTCCCCGGCGGACTCCGCCTAGGAAGCAGGCTCGCTTCGGCCCGATTTAAGGTGCTCTTCTTGACGCCATTCTCGATG
>JASLZO010000151.1 GCA_030754805.1 Dehalococcoidia bacterium | reverse complement strand
ACACCGCTGCTCACTGGCTCGCACGTGTGGGACTGAGCGACCAGTTCGGCCGGTACCCGAACCAACTGTCGGGGGGTCAACGTCAGCGTGTGGCCATCGCTCGTACGCTTGCACTGGCCCCGAAACTGCTGCTCCTGGATGAGCCATTCAGTTCGCTGGATGCACTCACCCGCGAATCGATGCAGGCGATGGCGATCGAGCTGGGGATCGCGTCCACGCTCAGTACCGTCATCGTCACACATGACATCGACGAAGCGGTCCTCCTCGGGCGCCGTGTACTCGTCATGGGCGTTGGTGAGAACCAGGGCCGAGCCACCGTCATTGACAACCCGGATGCGGGCGACGCCGAATACCGGGAACGGCCCGAATTCCATTCGATCGGCCGGCGCGTCCGCGAAATCGTGCGTGAACTGAGCGCCAACGTGACCGCATGAGTTCGGTTCCGGCTCCTCGGAGCGCCGTTGGGGGCTTCGCCCGAGGTGCGAGGACCGTCGCCGAAGGCGCTGCCGTCGTTGCCGGCGGTCTCGTCATCTGGCAGTTGTTGGCGGTATTCGCCGACTCGTCGGTGGTTCCTGGCCCATGGCCGGTGGCGAAGGCGTTCTGGGGCGCGCTCGATGAGGGATTGGCGACCCATACCCGGGTCTCGGCGTATCGGGTCGTTTCCGCTATCGCTCTGGCTGTGGCGACCGCGGCCCCTCTGGGTGTCATCCTCGGAACGAACGCACGCCTATTCACGATCTCCGCCCCCGTGATCTATCTCAGCTACCCGGTTCCGAAGATCGTTCTCCTCCCAATCCTGCTGCTCTTCCTCGGCCTAGGAGATCAAACGAAGATCGCGATGATTGCCATCATCCTGTTCTTCCAGATACTGATCCTCGTGAGGGACGACGTACGGAGTGTGCGCCCGGAACTCGTGCTTTCGGTCCGCTCTCTCGGAGCGGGCTGGTTCGGGTTGATGCGCCATGTCTATATCCCCGCATCATTGCCGGGACTCTTCTCCGCCCTCAGGGTCAGTACCGGCGTGGCGATCGCCGTCTTGTTCTTCGTGGAGAGCTTCGGGACCCGCGAGGGTCTGGGGTATTACATCTTGGTCGAGTCGTGGGGGCGCCTGGAGTATCCTGAGATGTATGCGGGCGTCGTCGCCATGGCGATGCTCGGACTCAGTCTCTACTACGTTCTTGATGGGATGGAGCGTCGAATCTGCAGGTGGACGCGAGTCGGCCAGCGATAAACCCGACGGCAACGAAGAAGCCCCCTGCACATGCAGGGGGCTTCTTCGTTGCCAGAATGGAATCGAGCGCGGTTATCCGACCTTTTGGTGTGGCTCCTTGACCCAGGTCGGTCGCATGTCCTGAGCGGGATTGTTCGTCAGCCGGGTGAGTTCGTTGCTCGTTTGATTGAGCACGTAGATCTCATCGTTCCCGTCACGATCGGATGTGAACGCGAGCCCGAACCCCTCCAGTTCACTTGACTTGTACGGGTGTCGGTCGTTCGACTCTAACTCGATCAAAGGCGCGTTCTTTCGTCCGTCTGACTCCACCTCGAAGAGGGCCAATGGTCCGCGTACGTTTGTCGTGTAATAGAGCCGGCGTCCGGTAACGTCGAAGTCCGGTTCGTCCTCATTGACCCCTTCGGCGCGGAAGTCCCCCAGGGCTTTGGTGCGGAAGTCTCCCGCGGGCGGCAATATGTTCAGAAGCCTCCCGTCCGTCTCCAACAGGTACACGTCGAGCGAATCCAACGATGTGCCGGCTGAGGCCGCGATTCGGCCTCCGACCGGGCTGACCTGCGCGTTCCTGTAGAAAAGAGCTTCGTCAGCGTCTAACTTCGCCAGACCAGTCCCGTCCGTGTTGATCTTGTACATCTGGGATCGACCCTCTGCCACCCCATCCACACTCATCGTGAAGAGCAGCGCACTCGCACGCGGGAACCACGCAATAGAGTGGATCTCTCCGGTCGCGGAACCATTGGTCAGGTTCGTCGCGTTCGCGCCATCGGGGTCGGACGTCCAGATGTCGTTCCCCGACTCGCTGGACCGTATGAACGCTAGTACTTCACCTTCCAGCGAGAGCGCGGGGTAGGAGTCCGCGGCAGGATTGTTCGTGAGGTTTGTCAGTCCGGTGCCGTCGATGAGGACCGAATAGATCTCCCAGTTCCCGTCACGGTCCGACTGGAAAGTGACCGAGGGGACTACTGCTTCGCCGCAGGCGCCGATTGCCAGCGCTCCGATGGCCGCGAACGCTAGGAACGCGAACCGGCGAGCCTTGACCCTTCCGTGTTTTAGTCTGTCTCCAATCATGGAGCGTAGATACCTCCCCAACCTGAATGGTTCGCCCTACAGTGCGAAGTATACGAGCGCGAACAGGACCCAGCCCCCTTGATGGATGACTGGGTCCTGCTTCTGTATCGATTACTGCGTAAAGGATGTGGGTTAGCGTCCCCGGAGGCGCGGATCAAGCACGTCCCGGAGGGCGTCCCCGAAGATGTTGAACCCGAATACCGCCAATGCCAGGAACAGGCCAGGGAAAATCACCAGCCATGGGGCAATCTCTGCGTAGTCAGCCGCGTTCATGCTCAGCATGGCGCCCCAGGACGGGTGTGGTTCCGGAACACCGAGGCCAAGGAAGCTTAGCGAGGATTCCGTAAGGATTGCTCCGCCCAGTTGGCCGGTTACCACGATGATCCATGGAGCCATCGAGTTCGGCATGATGTATCGGAATATCAGGCGAATATTCCCGGCGCCGATCGTTCGACCGGCCAGTACGTAGTCGGTTTTCACCACAGAAAGTGCTTGTGAGCGGACCACTCTGATCATCCGTGGGAGCGCCGGGATCGCGATCGCGATGATTGCCTTTTCAATGCCGAATCCCAGCACCGCGACGATGGCCATCGCCAGAATCAGACCAGGGAATGCCTGGAAGATGTCCACGATTCGCTGACCGACCAGGTCGATCTTCCCGCCGAAGTACGCACTCGTGACTCCAATCATGCCGGCGATCGAACCCGCTCCAAGCGCAACGGTGAACCCAACGTACAGCGAGATCTGCGCTCCGTACGCGATACGTGCCCATAGGTCACGCCCGTACCGATCTGCTCCGAGCAAATGCTCCCATCCCGGAGAGGCGAGTTGGTCGGCCGCGCTCGTCGCGAACCGGTCGTGGAAGGTGATGATCGGTGCGGTAGCCGCCATCGCCAACAATAGGAAGACGAGGATCGCGCCGACGATACCGAGCGGCTTCGTCTTCCAGATCCGCCACGTGCGCTGGAGAAGGTTTCGACGGATTCGAGTGTCGATTATCTCCTGGACTGCTTCTGTCTGGGCTGCCATGAAAACTGCTCCTTAACGAAGTCCCACGTTGTGGCTAGGCGCGGATTCGCGGGTCGAGTAGTCCGTAGAGCATATCCACGCTGAGATTCGACAGCACCACGATGAATCCAACCAACGTTACGACCAGCTGCACAACCGGATAATCGCGCTGCGTGATCGCATCCACCATCATCCGGCCGATACCTGGTAGTCCGAACACCTGCTCGGTCACGACTAGGCCGGTCACGGTCAGCGGCAGGAAGATCCCGATTAATGTCACGACCGGAATCATTGCATTCCGCATGGCGTGTCTGATCAACACAACGCGCTCAGCAAGTCCTTTGGCTCTGGCCGTACGGATGTAGTCCTCCCGTAAGACCTCGAGCATTGTGGCGCGCATCATTCTCAATGGAGTCCCCATCAGGAATCCCAGCGCGATGACCATCGTTGGCCAGATGAGCTGCGCCATATTCCGGCCGGGGTTTTCCCACAGCGGCGTGTAGCCCTGTTCCGGAATCCAATTGAACA
>JASLZO010000150.1 GCA_030754805.1 Dehalococcoidia bacterium | reverse complement strand
CTTGAGCATGGCGTATTCGCCGCTGACGTTGTAGGCGAAGGTGGGTGCCCCGAAGGCATCCTTGACCCGCCCGAGGACATCCAGATAGGGCAGCCCGGGCTTGACCATGACCATGTCGGCGCCCTCGTCGAGGTCCATCCGGATCTCCCGCAGCGCCTCGCGAGCGTTGCCCGGATCCATCTGGTAGCCCTGCCGATCTCCGGTCTGGGGCGTGGATTCGGCGGCGTCGCGGAACGGACCGTAAAAGGCGGATGCGTACTTGGCCGCATACGAGAGGATCGCCCGATCCTCGAAGCCCTCCGCGTCCAGCTGGCGTCGGATCTCCGCCACGAGTTCCTACGCAGCTACCTGACTCTCGTGGACGAGGCCGATCTGGAGGCCGTTGGCGGAATGCTCCGCCAGATGGGGGACGAGGGTCGAGGACTTCTCACCGCCGAAGGGGCTTCGCCCTCCGATATCGAAATCCACACCGACCTGGAACTCCGTTACCGGGGCCAAGCACACCAACTCAGTGTGGCGGTGAACCCGGAAACGTTGATGGCGGACGCCCTGGCCGCCGACTTCCAGCAGCTATACTACGACACCTGGTCCTACCGACCGGACACCACAGCCATGCAGATCGTCAACCTCCGCGTGACGGCCATTGGCAAGGCCCCCGAGGTGGCGGTCATGCCGCTTAACACGGATCGGGGACAGGCGGGCGTTGCCAAGGCGCTAAAGGAAACTCGGGCAATTTATTTTGACGGCCGTTTCCACGACACCCCAGTCTACGAGCGATCGCGGCTGCCGTTGCTGGCCCGAGTGACGGGTCCGGCTATCGTGGACGAAGAAGGGTCAACCACGGTCGTCCCGCCACAATGGGAGGTGGAGGTTCACACGACGGGACATTTATTCCTTCACCGAAAGTAGGGTAATGAAACGCAAGATTTTGAAAAGCAAAGCGCCGGCCCCCCTCGACCCCATCAAGATCGAGGTCATTCACAATGCCCTGATCAGCTTCATAAAAGAGATGCGCCATTCGATCATTCGCACCTCCTTCGGACCCAGTCTCCGCGAAAGGCATGATTTTTCCTGCGCCCTCCAGGCCCCGGATGGAGAGTTGGTCGCGATCTACCAAGATAACCCACCCCACATCGTCCCCACCGTCTACGCCGTCCACGGCGTACTCGGTCGTTTCGGCGACGACATCCATCCAGGAGACATCATCTTAATAAACGACCCCTATATTCTGGGCGGCCACATGAATGACGTCACCCATCTCTACCCCATCTTTGCCGCCGGGCGCCTGATCCTATGGATCGTCATTCGCCTCCACTACACGGATATCGGTGGGATGGCACCGGGAAGCATCACCCCCGATTCCACCGACGTGTATCAAGAAGGGATCCGCATTCCGGCGGTGAAGGCGTACCAAGCCGGTGAGCCGAACGACGCGTTCCTTGATGCCTTTTTCGCCAACGTCCGTATGCCCGAGGAACGCAAGGCCGACTTCATGTCCTTGGTTGCTTCGTTTTGGACGAGCGAGAAGCGCCTTCGGGATATCCTCGACACCCATGGCACGGACTCGGTCATTATGTGCGGCGAGATCGTTCGCGATCGGGCCGAGCGGCGCATGCGCGACGCCATCGCCAAGCTGCCCGATGGCGACTACGCTTACGAACTGAACCTGGATTCCGATGGCATTAAGGGCCGATGGATCCCCCTCAGGGTGACCGTCCGTGTCGAAGGGGATTCGATGACGGTCGATTTCAGCGAAAGCGCGCCTTCGGTGGTCGGCCCCATGAACGGCAGTGAGGCGACCGCGGCCTGTGCCGCGTTCGTGGCGGTCAAGGGCGTTCTCGACCCCACCCCCGACGTAAACGGGGGGTCCTTTCGGCCCGTTCGGGTGGTGACCCGCGCCGGGACCCTCTTTCAGGCATTGCCGCCAGCACCGACCTGTGGCGCCCAGGATCTGATGCACCGTGCAACCAGCGTCGTTCTCGGCGCCTTGGCACCGGCCGTTCCAGCGAACGCCCTGGGCGACCACTGCGGTCCTGGCCATCACTACATGCCGGGTTGGGATCCGGAAACTGGGCGACCATTCATTATGTACGACTCTCCTATCGGAGGGACCGGCGCTGTCCAGGAGCACGATGGCGACGATGTTCTGGCTGGCTTCGAGCGTGGAGACCACGGCCGAATCATGCCCATGGAGGTTCACGAAACGGAGTTCCCGTTCCTCGCCGAGTTCAACGAGTTGCGTGGCGATAGCGGCGGAGCGGGAAAGCAGCGCGGCGGCCTTGGCGTTCGCCGCGGATGGCGAATGGTGCGCGGATCGGGTACGGTGACCGATATGGCTGAACCAAGCTTCACTCCCTATCACGGCCTCCTCGGCGCTCATGGAGGGGCCGCCAACACGACGCTGGTCGTTCGTGACGATGCCGTGTTGGCGCCGGCCGCCGAGGCCGGAAAGGTTGTGCGCTTTCCTATACAGGAGGGCGACCTAGTTCAAATCTTGAAGTGGGGTGGCGGAGGGTATGGCGACCCCTTGGATCGAGATCCCAGGGCCGTGCTGGACGATGTCGCCCAAGAGTATGTCTCACCGTACGCCGCGCGCGAGCTTTACGGTGTCGTTATCTCCGATGGCGCGGTCGATGAAGAAGCGACCGGGCGATCAAGAGAACAACTTCGCGCTCAGAGGGTCTATCTGACCGTGGCCGCCGTGGATCAAGATACGATCTCGGACGACACGCGCCTGTGGCATCTCGCACCCGAGGTGGCCGGGCGACTCACGGTCGAAGAGGGGGACGCGATCGAGTGTGTGGCTCCCGGCACCGCCCCCCTGCGTGGTCGGGCGCGGATTTGCCCCGGGCAGCCGGCGGAACATTTACCGACGGGCCCCTTTGCCCTCCAAGTCTTTCGAATTCGTCCCGGAGATCGGGTGTGGGTGCGCAAGCTAAACAATCCAATGCAATCAGAGCTGGGCGATGCTTGGCCCCCCTCCGGCCCAACCCGTGGAGGGGATTCGTAGATGGTGAACGGGCGCCTCGGTTCCGGCTGCAAGCAATTCTGGGCGGGTATCGACATCGGTGGCACCTTCACCGACTTCGTTCTTTATGACGCTGAAAAAGACGAAATGTTGGCCTATAAGACCCCGACACCGGTTTCCACCCGCGCCGAGACCGTGCTGGTGGGCCTCCGAACCGCTCTCGAGCGCTCCGGTGCCGACGGGGCGGACGTGGTCTTTTTGGGGCATGGGACCACCGTTGCCACCAACGCTCTGCTTACGAGAGAGGCCCCACCGACCGCGCTCCTGATAACCCGCGGGTTCGGCGACGTGCTCGTGATCCGGCGCCAAACACGGCGCGATACGTTCGACTACTACGTCGACTTTCCTCCGCCGCTGGTGCCCAGAACAGACGTCATCGAGATAACCGAGCGGTTGGAGGCAACCGGGGACATCGTCACGCCCCTCGATGAGGGAGAGGTGATCAAGGCCCTCGCGTCGCTGGTCGACAAGGGCGTGAAGTCGTTGGCGGTCTGCTTCATCCACAGCTACGTCAATCCGGTTCACGAGAGGGCGGTCGGCGACCTCGCCCGCGAACACGCTCCCGAACTCCTGCTCAGCCTATCGTGCGACCTGGCGCCTGAGTATCGCGAGTTCGAGCGCACGAGCACCACCGTCATCAACGCGTTCGTGCGCCCCGTGGTGACGTCCTATCTGTCGCGCTTCGAGGACGGGATACGGGAGCTCGGCATCGAAGCGCCGCTGGTGGTGGTGCAGGGCAACGGCGGGATCATGTCTAGTGAAACAGCTAAGCGGCAACCCGTTGCGCTGATTCGCTCTGGGCCCGCCGCGGGGGTTGCCGG
>JASLZO010000014.1 GCA_030754805.1 Dehalococcoidia bacterium | reverse complement strand
GCGCGACTCGGACACAGGCGACTGGACCTGGCTGAATTCCACGATTAAGCCGACGATAGCACCGGCAAGGCCGACCACGAGCGTCATGCTCGCTGTGGGACAGCGTCGCTCGCATTGGTAACCCGCATCAAAGGCTGCAACGCCGCCGTCGTATCGAAGGCTAAGCAGGCGGGATTACCCCTTTCGACCCTGCCTCAATGCCGGGGCTCACAGCTCTGAGCCTAGCCGGAAGTCCCTGAGGGTAGACGGTTGTAGAATTACTGCGAGCGGACGCATCGGCGCCCAAGAAGGGGAAGTGTCGGAATTGGCAGACGAGCATGATTTAGGATCATGTGCCGCAAGGCGTAGGAGTTCGAGTCTCCTCTTCCCCACGAAGCCAACGATGAACAAGGACGAACTCAACTAGGAGAGACCGTGGCTAACTCACCGAGCAAGGGAAAGCCAATCTTGGAGATCAAGGATCTCGTGACGCGCTTTTACATCCCGGACGGGATTGTGAAAGCCGTAGATGGTGTGAGTTACACCATCCATGAAGGTGAAATCGTTGGTGTCGTCGGCGAGAGCGGCTGCGGGAAGAGCGTTACCGCGCTCTCCATCATGGGGCTGATTCCCTGGCCACCCGGAGTGATCGAGCAAGGCGAGGTACTCCTGGACGGCGTGGACGTCCTGAAGATGGACACTGAAGAGATGCTGAGAGTCCGCGGGGCGGAACTCTCGATGATCTTCCAGGAGCCCATGACTTCGCTCAACCCGGTTCTGACAATCGGCCGTCAACTCACGGAATCGCTGGAAGTGCACCTTGACATGGACCGCGCGGGCGCGGTGGCACGCGCGGGTGAACTGCTGGAAATGGTGGGCATCCCGGACGGATCCAGCCGGCTGGACGACTACCCTCATCAATTCTCAGGCGGTATGAGGCAGCGCGTGATGATCGCGATGGGCCTGAGCTGCAATCCGAAGGTTTTGATCGCAGATGAGCCGACGACCGCCCTGGACGTTACGATCCAGGCGCAGATCCTCGAGTTGATTCAACGCCTCAACCAGGAACTGGGAACGGCAGTGATCATCATCACGCACAACCTTGGCGTGGTCGCTCGCTATGCCGATTGGGTAAACGTGATGTACGCGGGCCGAATCATCGAGTCGGGTCCCGCGGCAGAGATCTACGAGAACCCGCAGCATCCGTACACGCTGGGCCTGCTGTCCTCGGTCCCGCGGCTGGACGAGCCGAAGAAGTCGAAACTCGTTCCGATCGAAGGCATGCCCCCCGACCTTTCGGACCTGCCGCAGGGCTGTGCGTTCCGTGCCCGCTGCCGGTTCGCAATAGAGAAATGCGCGACGGAGTATCCGCCGTCAGAGCTGATCGATGGAACGGACGACCATCACAGGTCCTGCTGGATTAACGTCGACGAATCTGCGGAGAAAGATGTCTATGTCAACCGATAGTTCGACAACCGAAGCGACGACGACCGCGCCGCAGGAGGCCTCTGAGACTCCACCGGATGCTCGCGGCGATGTCCTCCTGGACGTCAAGGACTTGAAGATGTACTTCCCCGTGAGTTCACGGGGAATCATCCCGAGGCACGTTGCGGATGTGAAGGCCGTTGATGGCGTGGATTTCTTCGTTCGACGCGGAGAGACATTAGGACTCGTTGGCGAGTCAGGATGCGGGAAAACGACAGTCGGACGCTCGATTCTCCAGGTCTACAAGACGACCGGCGGTGAGGTGAACTTCGATGGCACAGACCTCACGAAACTGAAGGCGAAAGAGATGCGACGGTACCGCCGTCGGCTCCAGATGATCTTCCAGGACCCGTACAGTTCGTTGAACCCCAGGATGACCGCCGGCTCGATTATCGGCGAGCCAATGCGGATCCATGGCATGGCTGGTGAGCGAGGGGAGTACCGGGATCGAGTGGAGGAACTTCTTCGGGTCGTCGGTCTGAACCCGTACATGCGAGATCGCTACCCACACGAATTCTCTGGTGGTCAGCGCCAACGGATCGGAATCGCACGCTCACTGGCGGTCCGGCCCGACTTGATCATCTGTGACGAGCCGGTTTCGGCGCTGGATGTGTCAATCCAGGCGCAGATTATCAACCTCCTTCAAGAACTCCAGGAAGAGTACAATCTGACCTACCTGTTCATCGCACACGATCTTTCGGTCGTACGCCACATCAGCGACCGAGTTGCCGTGATGTACCTCGGCAAGGTCGTTGAGATCGCAACCCGCGAAGAGTTGTACGAGAACCCTCTTCACCCGTACACGAAGGCGCTGATGTCTGCGGTACCGATTCCGGATCCGTCCGTCGAGCGCCAGCGCGAACGCATCGTCCTGCAGGGTGACGTTCCCAGCCCGCTGCGGCCGCCGTCGGGTTGCCGGTTCCACACACGGTGCCCGATCGCGATCGAAGACGGTTTGTGTTCCGAGGAAGACCCGGAATTCCGAGACGTCGGCGGTGACCACTGGGTCGCCTGCCATCGGGTCTAGTCGATTCACCGAACCAGACGTGAAAAGCGCCCCCACCATGGTGGGGGCGCTTTCTTTTCCGAAACCTCCGGTTGGATGAGTCCGGCGTCCATTACTTCTCACTATCGATGTCTTGATCGGCTGCCCGTGCGCGTCTCTTGAGAATCGCGTTGCGGACCGCGACGACGAAACTCCTACCGCTGACTCCCATCTTTCGCAAGCGATGACGCTTTCGCTCTCGGCCCTCGCCCCTGGTCAAAGGGTCGCGGTCATGACTCACGCGACACCGAGCCCGTTGATCATCGGCCCAGCCCGACGCGCTGGAACGACTCATCGATGTATCGGGTGTAGTAGGAGTAGTCGAACAGTTCGTCCAACTCGTTCCGTGGAAGGGTCTTGCCGACGTTCGGTTCTGAACGCAGAAGGTCCCGGAAATCCAAGCCTTCTCGCCAGCAGGTCATCGCAGCCTTCTGGACGATTTCATACGCGTCCTGACGTGACATCCCGCCGCGTTCGATGAGCGCGAGCAGCACCCGCTGAGAAAAGACGAGGCCTCTGGTCCGTTCAAGGTTCGACTGCATGTTCTCGGGATAAACCTTTAGACCCTGGATGACACCCGTGAAGATATCGAGGATGTAGTCCAGCGCCATGCAAGCGTCTGGAAGGATGAGGCGTTCGCTCGACGAATGAGAGATATCCCGTTCGTGCCAGAGTGCCACGTTCTCGAGCGCGGCGACCGAATATCCTCGGATCAACCTGGCGAGACCACACACACGCTCCGAGAGTTCGGGGTTCCGTTTGTGTGGCATGGCCGAAGACCCAGTCTGCCCCTCGTGAAAAGGCTCTTCCGCTTCCAGAACCTCCGTTCGTTGCAGCGAGCGGATCTCGGTTGCAAACTTTTCCAGCGATCCGGCGATGAGTGCGAGGGTCGTGACGAACTGCGCGTGACGGTCGCGGGGGATGATCTGGGTCGAGATCGGCTCGGGCTCCAGCTTCAGATCGGCGCAGGCTGCTGATTCGACTGATGGCGGCACGGTCGCGTGAGTGCCGACGGCGCCCGAGATCTTCCCGAAAGAGATGGCGTTCCGCGCATCCTCGAGCCGGGCCAGGCATCGGCGTGTTTCATCGACCCACCCGGCCAGTTTCAGCCCGAACGTGGTTGGTTCCGCATGGATGCCGTGGGTCCGCCCGATCATCAGCGTGTCTTTGTATTCCAGCGCGCGCTCGGAGACCGCTTGTTCCAATTTTCGAATGTCGTCGATGAGGATGTCCGCAGCGTCTCTGAGCTGAAGTGCGGTGGCTGTGTCCCAGACGTCGGATGACGTCAAACCCAGGTGGATGAAGCGACTCTCCGGACCGATGCTCCCGGAGACTGATTCGAGGAACGCGGTGACGTCGTGGCGGGTGCGCTGGAAGGCGTCGTTCCAACGACCCATATCGAAGGTTGCGCGGTCGAGTTCCGCGATTGCATCGCGGGGAATCGCGCCCTCGTCGGCCCATGCGCGACAGACGGCAAGCTCGACGTCGAGCCATTTCTGGAACTTGGTTTCGTCCGACCAGACCGCCTTCATCTGCGGTCGCGCGTAGCGGTCAATCATGGAAATACACGGTAGGAAATCATGGTCACTCTCATCTTATTCGGGCAGGCTCGGGGGCGACCCAAGGGGCTGCATGACGGAGGTTTTATGCTTCGGATTGCTTCTTTCTGAACTCCTCGTACGCTGCCTGGACTCGCTCGTCGGCGGTACCGATGATACTGGCGGCCAGATACGCGGCGTTTCGTGCCCCCATGCCGCCTATCGCCACGGCCGCGACGGGAACCCCCGGAGGCATCTGGACGATGCTGTAGAGGGCGTCGATCCCACCGAGATCGCTGCCCGGCGCGGGGACTCCTATGACAGGGAGGGTCGTCCAGCTCGCCAGTACGCCAGGAAGATGCGCGGCGGCTCCGGCCACGCCGATCATCACGCGGATGCCACGACCCCTCGCCGAGAGGGCGTAATCACGGGTCTTGTCGGGGGTCCGATGAGCAGACAGCACGCGGGTCTCGTAGTCGACTCCGAGGTCGTCCAATACTTTCTGGGTCTCCTGGACTATGGCCTCGTCCGATGTACTTCCCATGACGATGGCAACCAATGGGGGCATGAGCGTCTCCGGTCTCAGGCTTGGCGCACCGCCGCATCCGTCACGGCACGGAGCGCGATGTCGCGTCGGTATTGCGCACCTTTGAAACGTACACGCTCGGCGTTCCGGTAGGCGGCTTCGCGGGCCTCCATCATCGTTGTCCCGGTCCCAACGACAGTGAGCACGCGGCCGCCCGCGGTAACGAGCTGACCACGTGCGTCAACGGTGGTGCCGGCGTGAAAGACGAGGGTATCCGAATCGATCTCGTCCAATCCCGCAATCGGGACCCCGGTTTCGTATCGGCCGGGGTAGCCTTCGGACGCGATCACGATGCCGACCCTGGGTCGTTCGTCCCATTCGAAATCTGTCGATGGAATCGATCCTTCCGCAATGGAAATTGCGGAGGCCAAGAGGTCTCCGCGGAGTCGAGGCAGGACGACCTGAGCCTCCGGGTCACCCATCCGGCAGTTGAACTCCAGAACCTTGGTGCCTTCTGAATGAACCATCAGGCCCGCGTAGAGAATTCCCCGGAACGGATTGCCGTCGGCCCGCATCTGCGCGAGGACAGGGACGAAGACATCATCGTGGACGGCTCGGAGATCGGCGCTCGATACAAACTCCGAAGGGCTGTACGAACCCATGCCTCCGGTGTTTGGACCCGTATTACCGTCGCCGATAGGCTTGTAATCACACGCCGGGACAGTCATAGCTGCCTTGGTTCCGTCGCACAGAGCGAACGCGCTGACTTCGGTGCCTACGAGGCATTCCTCAATGACGATTCGGGAGCCTGCCTCCCCGAACGCGTCGAGGGCCATTGCCTGGTCGATGAAGGCGGTTGCGTCTTCGACTGTCTGGCAAACGGCGACACCCTTGCCGGCCGCTAGACCATCGGCCTTGACGACCACTGGCATGGGCTGTTCCAGGACGTATCTCTTCGCGTCAGCAGCCTCTGTGAAGGTTTCCCAGCGTGCCGTGGGGACTCCAGCGCGGTCCATCAGGTCTTTCGCGAAGTGCTTGCTCGCCTCGATTCGTGCGGCGGCCCGCGATGGTCCGAAACACCGAATCCCAACGCGCTCCAACTCGTCGGCCAGGCCGAGGGCTAGCGGTTCCTCCGGCCCGACGAACACGAGTTCGACGCGAAGGTCGTTCGCCGATCGAACAATACTGGGGACATCGGCGGCTCTTACGGGGAGGTTGGTGCCGATGGTGGACGTACCACCGTTGCCCGGAGCGAAGAAGAGGTCGGAAAGCGCGTCGCTGTGGCGCAACTTCCAGCCGATTGCGTGCTCACGGCCCCCTCCACCAACGATGAGGACGCGGGTCAATCTTCTCGCTCTTTCTGCGGCTCTTCGGCGTCGGGTTCAAGGGATCCAGGCCTCGAAAACCGTCCGGTTCGTGGCTCGAAGATATTGGAACGGGGTGGGAACACGTGTCGTGGAGTATCTCCAGGAGGCTCGTTCGGTGCAGGCGTGGATGGCTGTTCAGGCCCCCGGGCCGCTGGGCTGGGCCTGAAAGGGCCCGTTCGCAAGGTGTTGATCGGAGAGAAGGACCCGGAACGCGGTGGCATGTATGGGGAGCCGATCGGCGGGTTCGGATGAGGTGGCGAATATGGGGCGAAGGCGCCCGTTTTTTCATCTTGGAAGAACACGCCCCCTTCGTCTTCGTTCGTGAATAGGGGTCCCCGAGAGGTCCGGACTTCGAGCGCCATCCATCTTGGCGCCCTAGGGTAGAAGACGACGAACAGCGTTCCGAAGATCGAGTACGCCGCGAGGTCGACCAGAATCGCGCCCAGAGAGATGGTGTCAGCCATGACGTGGGCGATGTTATACGCGCCACTGATCGCGAAGCTCAGGATTGCGATTCGCAGCCAGAGGATGTGACGAACTGGATTGCGACTGGCAAGCAGCACTCCAAGGCCAAGGACGGCGGTCAGCCATCCCCAGGAACCCAGGAGGAAGGTGTTCGTGGTCTGTTCGCCCAGCGATCCGATTACGCCTGGGAACAGCATCGAGACGAGTCCGAACGCAATCGAGAGTACTCCCCAGGTAGCCATCGACAATTGGAGCGTGGCGGATTGTAGGGATGCTGGGAATCGTAGACCCGATGTCACCACGAGTGTGCCCCCCAACGGTCGCTGCGTGCGCGTTTCACCGAGCGCGCTCACTCCCACTCGATCGTTCCGGGAGGTTTGCTCGTGATGTCATAGACGACCCGGTTCACGTCTTGAACTTCGTTGACGATCCGATTGGAGATTCGAGCGAGCAAGTCATATGGGAGGCGAGCCCAGTCCGCCGTCATGGCGTCCTGACTTGTGACCGCCCGTAGCGCGATGATCGAACCATAGGTCCGGTCGTCGCCCGCCACGCCGACGGTTCGACCCTCGGAAAGAACCGCGAAGGATTGCCACAACTCGCGGGTCAGATCGGCCTTCTTGATCTCGTCGTTGACGACGTAGTCGGCATCTCGAAGTGTTTCGAGTTTCTCCGCTGTGACCTCGCCGATGATGCGGATCGCGAGGCCGGGACCGGGGAACGGCTGGCGCCAGACGATATCGTCTGGGAGTCCGAGAGCCGCCCCGACCTCTCTCACCTCGTCCTTGAACAGGTACCGAAGCGGCTCTACGAGTCGCAGGCGCATGTCCTCCGGAAGTCCCCCGACGTTGTGGTGGGTCTTGATGACCGCTGAAGCGCTCTTCTCGGGCGAAACGCTCTCGATCACATCCGGGTACGTCGTGCCCTGGACCAGGAAATCGACCCGTCCGAGACGCTCGGCGTGCTCATCGAACACCTCGATGAACTCCGCGCCAATCGTTTTTCTCTTCGTCTCAGGGTCGGTGATGCCGCGCAGGCGACTGAGGAACCTCTCGACCGCTTCCGCATAAACGAGAGGCATGTGCATGTGCTGCTCGAAGGTCTCTCGCAAGCGCTCCGGCTCGTCCTTGCGGAGCAAGCCATTGTCGACGAACACACAGGTCAACTGATCGCCGATGGCCCGGTGGACCAGTGCTGCCGCGACGGCGGAGTCCACCCCACCCGAGAGCCCGCATATCACACGGCCGTCCCCGACAGTGTCTCGTACGTTCGCGATCGTCTGAGTGATGAAGTTCTCAGGCGTCCAGGTGGGCTCGCATCCGCAGACTTTGAACAGATAGTTTTCCAAAAGTTGCTTTCCGAATTCGGTGTGGACAACTTCCGGGTGGAACTGCAGTCCGAAGTACCCAGATCCGTTGCCGATCGCGGCGACGGGCGAGTTTTCGGTGTAGGCGAGTGAACGAAAGCCGGGAGGCAACTCGGTCACTCGATCGCCATGGCTCATCCAGACGGGCATCGATGGTGGAAGGCCCTCAAAGAGGGGTGAGGGAGACTCGGTCTGTTGGTGAAGCATCGCGTGGCCGTACTCACGGCTTTCAGACGGATCCACTCGACCGCCGAGTTGATGGGCCAGAAGCTGCATCCCGTAGCAGATACCGAGGATGGGCGCACCAGCGTCGAAGACCTCAACTGGCGTCTGGGGTGCGTTCGGCCCGTACACGCTGGCCGGTCCCCCAGAAAGGATGATCCCTTTTGGGTTGAGCTTCAAAATCTCGTCCCATGGGGCCCATGGTGGGACTACCTCGCAGTACACGTGCATCTCGCGGACGCGGCGCGCGATGAGCATGCTGGTCTGGGATCCGAAATCCACGATGACGATGACATCACGTGCGGCGCGGATGCCTGTACCCGAGCCCGATCCGTGCGGAGCCAGCGACTGATTCCAATCGGGAGTTCTGGCGCCACGCGTTCCGACGATCTCGCGGTCGGTCGAGACCTCGAGATCATCGCTGGCCGCGATGTGGTGGCTGTCGCCGGAAGAAGGAATCTTTTCGGTCACGAGACCTTCGGTTAAAGCGTCCCTGCAGGGCGTCAGATTGATCCCGCGAGAAGGCCCGGAACGTGGAGGGGCCGCCAACGGCGCAGGCTGAGCGTATCAGCCATGCTATATTGGGGTCAAGGTAGCTTTAGCTTGGAGGGAACGGGCACGGTGAAGTCTTCCGAAACCCCAGAATCAGACCTGCGGATCCGTGCCGCTGTCGTGATACTGCGGGCTGGAGGCGTTATCGCCTTCCCGACCGACACGCTTTACGGATTGGGTGCGGACGCATTCAACGTCGAGGCGATAGAACGGGTTTTCACGGCGAAGGGACGAGACCGCGAGCACGGGCTTCCGGTGCTCATAGCCGACGCAACCCAGATCCGGCAGGTAGCCGTGAACGTTTCGAAGGCAGCGGATCACCTCGCCACGAAGTTCTGGCCCGGCGCGCTGACTCTGGTCCTCAAACGGTCTCCAGATCTTCCCGCCATCGTCAGCGGGGGAGTACCGACCGTCGCAGTGCGAGTCCCGAACCATCCAATTCCCGTGAGGATCATCCGAACACTTGGGAACCCGATCGTGGGCACGAGCGCGAACCGTGCTGGCTCGGAGGACTCCACCACGATCGCTGAGGTCGAGGAGCGGATAGGCCCCTGGCTCGACTACGTATTTGAGGATGATTCGTTCGAGCCTCAGGGTGAGCCATCCACAATCGTCGATATGACCACACGTCGCCCTCGCGTTCTCCGTGAAGGCGCCGTGACTTCCGAAGAGATATTCCAGGCGCTAGAAGAGCTGAAGACCGAAGATCCGCGCGACGAACCCGAGCGGGTGCGTTAGTTCGCTCTCGCTTCTGACGCAGCGACCCTCGCCGTGATGAGCAGCGGCACTCAGTTCCCAGATTTCTTTCGTCGGTACCAACGCGCATTCGAGGCGGAGCTCGAAGCCGTGTTTGACGGCCATGACGACTCTCTCTACTCGATGATGCGCCACCAACTCGGGTGGGATGGGGAACGTATGGTGTCTCCCGGAAAGTACGTGCGTCCGGGCCTTTTGCTTCTCGCTTGTGAGGCATGTGGCGGAGACTGGCGCGAGGCGGTCCCGGGGGCCGTCGCGTTGGAATTGCTTCACAATTTCTCACTGATCCATGATGATATCCAGGACGAGAGTCCGACACGTCGGGGACGGCCAACCGTTTGGGACAAGTGGGGAGCGGCCCAGGCGATTAACGCTGGTGATGGGATGTACGCGCTGTCCCGGTTGGCCCTTTTGAACCTTAGGGACAAGGGCGTCAGCAGTGACCGGACGATTGCCGCCGCCCGGCTCCTGGACCAAACGTGCGTGAGACTCTGCGCCGGCCAGTTCGATGACATCGCGTTCCAGGAACGGCCGACCGTAACGATTGCGGACTACGAGGGAATGGTCGCGAACAAGACCGCAGCGGTCTTCGCGTGCGCCCTAGAGATGGGGGCGATCGTGGCGGTGGGGCAGGGGGACGTGAGTCGCCGTCTGGCTGACGCTGGGCGGGCGATGGGAATCGCCTACCAGATGCGTGACGATGTGCTCGACCTCTGGGGTGGAGCCGAGACGGGGAAACAGGTTGGAATCGACCTCCGCCGAGGGAAGAAGAGCCTTCCAGTAGTCTTTGGCCTCTCACAGGAAGGGACCCCGGAGGGCGAGAGGGTGCGTGCAATTTACTCCAGGCCGATGACGGATGATTCGGTCGAGTTGGTGACCCGGCTTCTTGAAGGGGTCGACGCGCCTTCTTTCTGCATGGCGGCCGCCGAGCAGCACTGGGACCGAAGCAAGTCGATCCTCCGTGATTTGGGCTTGGGAGAAGCTGGGGCCCGTTCGATCATCGAGGCAGGTGAGTTGCTCGTTCAACGAGAATCGTGAAGTTCCAATAGACGGGAAAACAGAAGGGCCGGTCATTTGACCGGCCCTTCTGTTTTCGTTCTGGAGGTTGGGTTACGCGAGGTTGGCCCGCAAGAAAGCGAGCGTCTTGTCCCAGACGTCCGCGCTCGCCGCGGCATCAAATCGCTGACCCTGATCGTTGAAGAACGCGTGGTTCGCGCCTTCGTACACGTGGAGTTGAACCTGCTTTCCACGGTCCTGGAGCGCCTTTTCGAGTTCGCGACCACGGTCGCCTTCATCGCTTCCGTATGCAGCCAAAACGGGGGCGTTCACGCCGTCAAGCAGGTCCAGAGGCTCCGGTAGTCCGCCGTAGTAGACGAGCGCCGCATCTATGTTGTCCTGGCAAGCTGCAAGGAGGGATATCCCGCCGCCCATGCAGTATCCGATAACTCCTACCTTGCCGTTCGAGGACGCCTGGTCCTTGATGTAGTTCACGGATGCCTGCGTGTCGCGAGTGGCTCGCGCGCGGTCCAGGCCTCCGACGAGTTTCATCGCCTGTTGGGGATCGTCAGTGACCTGACCGTGAAAAAGGTCAGGGGCTAGGGCGACGTATCCCTCGTTGGCGAACCGGCGCGTGACGTCCTTGATGTGCTCGTCCAATCCCCACCATTCCTGAATGACGACAATCCCGGGGTGTTGTCCCTCATCCATCGGTCGAGCCATGTATCCGGAGACGACGTCGACGTCACTCGTTACGATTGCCATTCCTACCCTCCCCAAAGTTACTCGCTACTTCTTGTGAGAACCGAACCGCAGACATCGTACCGCGCACGTCGGTAGCTGTCACCGATATGTTTCGTGCGTTCGGTCCGAGTTTGTTTACCGGTCAACAGCAACCTCGTAGACTTGCCGGAACTTTGCGGCCGAAGGGAACAATGGCAACGTGGAAACTGGAGCCATAGCAGGCGCGAGCGAACGGCTGCGCGAGAGTATCGAGCGGGTGATAGTCGGGAAGTCCCCGGTGATTGAACTTGCGCTGACCGCGCTCCTTTGCAACGGGCATGTCCTCTTGGAAGATGTGCCTGGGAGTGGCAAAACGACGCTCGCCAAAGCGATCGCGGGCTCGCTGGGTTGTTCGTTTGGTCGGATACAGTTCACACCCGACCTGATGCCGTCCGATATCGTCGGGCTGAACTACTTCAACCAGAAAGCCTCTGATTTCGAACTCCGGCGTGGACCAATATTTGCCCAGGTAATACTGGCGGACGAGGTGAATAGGGCGACGCCGAGGACCCAGGCGGCCCTTCTCGAAGCGATGCAGGAAGGGCAAGTGACGATCGAGGGTTCCACGTTGACCCTCCCCGTGCCGTTCATGGTCATGGCGACACAGAACCCGATCGAACTCGAGGGCACATTCCCGCTGCCGGAAGCACAGCTAGACCGGTTCTTGCTCCGCCTCCGTATCGGATACCCGACGGTTGAAGAGGAGATCCGGATGGTGGAGCGATTCAACGAAGGCGACCCGCTTTCAGAATTGACTCCCGTGTTGCAGCCGGAGAAGCTGATCGAGATGCAGCAGGCTGTGCGGATGATTCGGGTGGAGCCAAGCGTCCTCAAATACCTGACTAATGTGGTCCGTGCCACCAGGATGCACGCCGGGTTGGAACTGGGAGCAAGTCCGCGGGCGACGCTCGCACTTCATCGGGCGGCTCAAGCGTTGGCGGCACAGCGCGGCCGTGAGTACGTGATTCCGGATGACGTGAAGTACCTCGCGCCCTGGGTGCTCGGTCATCGCCTGATCCTGACCGCGCAGTCTCGGCTGCGGGGTCAGGCGGCGGACAGCGTCATCGAGGAAGTGCTCAACTCGGTCGCCGTGCCCGTGGAGGCCGATTCTTCGCCGGTGGCCGAAGAGGCCGAATCGGCCGCGACGTCCTCGCTATAGGGATGAGCCAACTTTGCTGACCCTGACCGAGGGCTGGCTCGCCACTTTCGGGTTCCTCGCGTTGCTTGGACTGGCGACCGGGGAAGGCCTGCTCGTTGGGCTGGGCGCGCTGGTGTTGATCACCTGGGTGGTGGCATGGAGCTGGAACAGGGCTTCCCTCGCCCGAGTGAGTTACGAACGCGAAACAGAACCGACACGAGCGTTCATCGGCGAATCGATTCATGTACGGATGCGGATCTCGAACAAGAAGGCGCTGCCGGTGCCCTGGGTGCGCGTGGAGGAGAGTTTTCCTTCGGGCATGGTCGAAAAGGACCAACCGAGAATGCTCCGCGTCGAGCAGGGAGCAAACCCGATCACGAAGGCGACATCGCTCGCGAGATATGAGCGAGTTACTTGGAACTTCGATCTCGAATGCCGCGAACGTGGATTATTCCGATTTGGCCCGGCGCGGGTTACCAGTGGCGACGTCTTTGGATTCTTCACCTCGGAGCGCCATCAACCTGGGCAGACTCATGTGCTTGTCTACCCGAAGACCTTCTCACTGCCAGAGATTGGGATCCCTGCAGACCGACCATTCGGTGAGACCAAGGGAGGGCTTCCCTTCTATGAGGACCCGACCAGGCTTCGGGCACTTCGGGATTACACGCCGAACGATCCTCTCCGGCGGGTCGACTGGAAGGCGACCGCGCGGTCGCACCAAATGAAAATCCGGGTGTTCGACCCATCGGTCACGCAGGCGATTATGATCGTTCAAGATGCCCGGACCCTGGGCCGGGAGTCCGGACAATGGGGCTATTCCCCGATCTATCTGGAACGGGCGGTGACGGTGGCCGCATCGATTGCGCGGTGGGGTCTCGAGCAGCGGTATGGCGTGGGGTACGCGACGAACAGCGTTTCACCCCTCACCGACGAGGTGATCCGTGTCCCGTTCAGCCGCTCCCCCGACCAACTCGCCGCGATGCTCGAAGCGCTGGCGCTGGTGGGGCCGATCAGCCGTGAGTCGATCTTCGATTTCATCGAACAGGAGATGCATCGCTTTCCGCTTGGAGCCGCGATCGTACTGGTTACCGCTTCGATGAACGAGGAGTCCGCGGATGCCGTGCGGGAGATGCGTCGCGCGGGGTTTCGGCCGACCGTCGTCTGGATTGGCGATGATCCCATCCCGGTTCAGATCGAGGACTTTGCGACTGTTTTCGAGATCGGTGAAAACCTCGCGAAGGCCGAGCAAGAGAGCCAGTTCCGACAGCCGGAATGGGCATCTTCGGTCGGACTGAGGCGGTAAGAGTGCGCTGGTTGTCCACCGCTCGGGACCTTTCGCAACTCCTGATGGAGGTGGCGTGGGTCACCGTGGCGGGAGCACTGGTCGCGGTGTTGATGGGGGCCCAGTCCAATCCGGTACCGCTCTGGATCGGGACCACCGTGGCCGCTCTGGGTTTCGGTATCCGCAGGTATTTCGTCCCGGACGCGGCACCGGCGGCGTCCGCACGATTCCTGATGGCGGCGGCTGGCGGATTGACCCTCTACGTAGCCATTGGCCTTCTTCCCGGAGTGCGACTGGATTTCGCGTGGCCCGTCAATCTGACGCAAGACTGGCTGGAGGCCCGGCATGTGATCATCGGCGGGCTGTTGATGATGGTGCTCTGGCTTCGTGGGATGACACTTGGCCAGGAGGAGGCGTCCGTCTTCTCCGTGGCTCAGTCCTTCAGGGTCGGTGTCGCCATCGTGGTGATAGGGGCTATCGCGCATATCCTCCTGCCGGTCCAGGTGGGCGCCACCTCGGCGACAT
>JASLZO010000149.1 GCA_030754805.1 Dehalococcoidia bacterium | reverse complement strand
GCGTATATCGTCCATACCTCGACCGAAGAAACGCTCAACGAGGTCCGAAACTTCCGGGACCGCGGCGGCGTGATCTACGTCGAGACATGCCCACACTACCTGACCCACACGTATGACTCGCCCGTTGGGACCCTTGGGAAGCAGAACCCACCGCTTCGAGGTCCCGATGACCAGGAGGCGTTGTGGGAAGCGATATCGGACGGCACGATCGACACGCTTGGCTCCGACCACGCGCCCCGGCTCGGCGATCGGAAACAGGGAACCGTCTGGACCGCGTCACCGGGTCAGCCAAACATGCCCTTGATCCTGCCAGTGATGCTGAGCGAGGGAGTCAACGCGCGGGGCCTGCCACTGGAACGTGTGGCCGAGGTCACCTCCGCGAACGTGGCAAGAATCTTCGGACTGTGGCCGCAGAAAGGCTCGCTGCGAATCGGGGCGGATGCAGACCTTGTGATTGCGGATCTCGAAGCCGAGCGAACGGTGACGCCCGCCGCGCTGCAGGGCAGGGCCGACTCCTCGATCTACGACGGGATGACTCTCCAAGGGTGGCCAGAGTTGACGATGGTTAGGGGTATGGTGGTTTCCCGGGACGGACAGGTCGTTTCGCAACCGGGTCAAGGGCGGTTCGTCCATCGGTCGCTACCGGCCTGACGCAGTTCGCTGTCGATGTCGAAGTGGTGGGCGGGGGTCCTGACAGTCACGGGATCAATCGTGTTCTTGTCACTCGCTTGTCAACCAGGCGCGGATTCTGACGCCACGGTCGTTCGCGTCATCGATGGGGACACCATCGAAGTGCGCATTGGACTTGGACAAGAACTCGTTCGTCTGGTTAGCGTCGATACGCCTGAGGTTCGTGATCCGGTCGAATGTTTCGGTGAAGAGGCGTCCAGACGCACGAGAGAACTCTTACGCCCTGGGACGAAGGTGCGACTCCAGCGTGACGTCACTGATCGAGATCCGTTTGGTCGACTGCTGCGATACGTGTTCTTGCCGGATGGCCGCCTGCTGAGTGCGGTGCTCGTTGCGGAAGGGTACGCAGAGGTCGTCTTCTATCCACCCGATCGCCAGCATCTCGACGCGTTGATGGAGTCGGAGAGGGTCGCGTGGGAAGAGGGCCGTGGCCTGTGGGGAGCGTGCTAATCCCCCCCCCGTACAATCTCCAGTAGCCCTCCGAGAGCGCCAGAAACGAGGAGCGAAACGTGACGACGGTTGTGACGGAGACCGGGCGATCGGAAAGCCCCACGAATGGTTCCCCGTATGACTGGACGGCGATTGGAGAAGCCCTGATCTCCCTCGCCGTCATCGGAGCCGTGCTTCAGGCGTCGACGTTATGGACCTTTCACCGGTTGTCAAAGTGACGATGACCACGGGACCCCTTACCGGGACATCGATCATAGACGCTACAGCGTCCCTCGCCGGCGCATATGGAGCACGGCTTCTCGCCGATCTGGGCGCAACGGTCTATCGGCTGCGTGATACTCGCGGTCTCAGCCTGCGCATCGGTGGCCGCGAGGTTGCGGACTGGGCTCCTGGACTTCATTACGCGATCAACGCCGGGAAGGAATCTCTAGCATTGGACGTGGAAACGCCGGATGGGGTAGTGGAGTTGCGATCGTTGCTCGCGTCGACCGACCTGGTAATCGAAGATGTCGGACTTTTCGACGGTGATACCGCGCCCTTGCGCTGGGAGGAAGCGGTTAACGTCAACGCTTCGCTCGTTGCGTTGAGCGTCACACCGTTCGGGACCACTGGCCCCTATGCGTTTCGACCGTCTAGCGACCTGACCCAGTGGGCGCTATCAGGACTCGCATGGACATCCCCGGGAGTTCCGGACACGGTCACCGATTTGCCGAACGAGCCTCCGTTGGGGCCGACCGGAGTTTCGGCCCCAAGTATCGTCGCCGGGGCAGTCACGGCGGTTGCCGCGCTGGCACATCTCAGAAATGGAAGCACGAAAGCCTTCCGGATCGAAGTCTCCGAGTTGGAGGCGCTCGTCGCGCTGAACTATCACCCGGTGGCGCAGTTCGAATACCTGAGAGATCTCTGGCCCCGGGGGCCCAACATCATCGCCCGACAACCCAACTGCTACCTCCCATGCAAAGATGGCTGGCTGGTGCTTGTCGCGATGTCGCCGCGGCACTGGGGCGAACTCGTCGAAGCCATGGGGAGCCCTGAATGGGCGATTGGGGACGCGTTCGAGAACGCGCCGAACCGGGCCGCGAACTGGGACGCGCTTGAGCCACTGATCACGGAATGGACGTCGACACGGACCGGTCGTGAGATCACGGAAGAACTGCAGGGACGAGGCCTGCCCGTCTACTGGTCGGCGACGCTCGCCGAGGCCGTAAACTCGGATCAGGTGTCGGAACGAGGGTTTATACGAACCCTCCCAGGCTCCGACGGCCGATCGATCTCGTTCCCGGGCTTGCCGTTCAAGCTATCGGGAACGGGCGGCCTGTCATCTGCACCGGAGCGATCTGACCAAGCCATAGACTCCGGACGCCGGGACGCTGGCTTGCCACTTGCGGGAGTGCGGGTTCTGGATTTCGGGCAGTACATCGCGGCCCCTTATGCGGCTAAATGGCTCGGGGCGCTCGGGGCGGACGTCATCCAGGTCGAGAGCCGGAATAACCCGTTCGATTACCGGAACACGCCACCGTTCGCGGACGGAGTCGCAGGAATGAACCGTGCGGCGGGCTACAACGTACTGAACGCCGGGAAGCGAAGCGTGGCACTCAACCTCAGAACGGAACAGGCCCAGGGCCTCGCCAGGCAGCTGGCTGAAACCAGTGACGTCGTCATCGAAAACTACTCTACCGGCGCCATGGAGCGTTGGGGGTTGGGGTACGAAACGCTTCGAGCAGCGAACCCAGGCCTTGTCTACACCTCGGTCGCGGCGTTCGGCCGGACCGGGCCGTTGAAGGACTACGGCGGGTTGCACAGCATCGTTAATGCGTTTTCCGGGCTCGCAGATGTGACCGGGTACGCTGGTGGTCACCCGCGCATCTTGGGCTCCTATTTCCCGGACGTGGTTACCGGTACTTATGCGGTCTTGGCGACTCTGGCCGCCCTTCGCAATCGAGAAAACACCGGCATGGGGCAGTACGTTGATCTCGCGATGACCGAATGCCTGATGACGCTCCTACCCGAACCTATCCTGACGCTGACGAGGGACGGTCGGAAACCGTCGCGCGACGGTAATCATCACCCGCTCCATGCCCCGCACAATGTCTATCCGTGCCAGGAAGAAGACCAGTGGCTGGCGATCTCTGTCCTGACGGAGGAACATTGGTCTGGGCTATGCCGAGCGCTGGGGCGGAGGGACTGGGCGGTGGACGCGCGGTTCGCATCGGCAGCGGGTCGGAAAGCGTTCGAGCAGCACCTGGACCCTGCGATCGGTGAGTGGACGGCCGCGCGAACGAAGGGAGATGCGGCACGGATTCTACTCACCGAGGGCGTACCCGCGGCGCCGGTCTTAGAGCCCAGCGACCTTGTCCGTGACGAGCACCTCGTAGGGGCAACGGCGTTCATCGCTCCGTTCGACCATCCGGAGATTGGGCCTCGTTTCGCGGCAGAAATGCCGTGGCGTATCGACGGCAAACGCGTCGGGCGCCGGGAACCGGCGCCATTGGTCGGCCAGTTCACGAAAGAGGTGCTCCGCGATCGATTGGGACTGTCCGATCACGAGATAGCCGACCTCGATTCGGCTGGAGCGCTCACATGAGCCGAGCGCAACTCCGTCAGGCAGCGATCCTCGTCCTATTGACGGCTGTTGTCGGCCTCGTCGCGGCCGCCTGCGCCAACCGTGTCCAGACGCTGCCCACTCCAACCATTGAGGCGCTGGCTCCGGTGCCCACC
>JASLZO010000148.1 GCA_030754805.1 Dehalococcoidia bacterium | reverse complement strand
CACAAACTGTTCGAATTCTTAATCCTCGAAGGTTTCCAGGCCGGGCTCTCGTGGCGGACGATCCTCAACAAGCGCGAGGCGTTCCGTGCCGCGTTCGATGGTTTCGATCCGAAACGAGTCTCCCGTTATGGGGATGCTGAAACGGCACGACTGCTCACGGACGTTGGCATCGTACGAAACCGGCGGAAGGTGGTGGCGGCGATCACGAACGCCAAGCTGTTCTTGGACGTCCAACATGAGTTCGGCACGTTCGACCGGTACATCTGGCAGTTCACGAACCACCAGACCTTGCGGAAGCCCGACGGTATCAAGAGCTGGGAAGACGTGCCAGCGACGACGCCTGAATCCGACGCTATGTCGAAGGACCTCCGCAAGCGCGGGTTCAAGTTCGTGGGATCGACGATTTGTTATGCCCATATGCAGGCAACCGGGATGGTGAACGACCATCGCGATGGCTGCTTCCGCGCGCCTCAGCCCCAGGGCTGAGTGCCCACCCCTGGCCGTTCGGGGCTACCGGCCCGACTAGCCGTGCCCTCGCCAGTGTCTCCCTAGGCGGCGGATTAGAATGTGCGCCTACGAAAGCTGTTCGACGGGTCGAAGGAGGCAACCATGGCGGACCGATTCATCCAGTACGAACTCTCCGACAGCGTTGCGACGATCACGTTGGACAGGCCCGAGAAGAGGAACGCCTTCTCTGAAAACATGCGCCGCCAGTTGATCGATACCTGGCTCACTTTCAAGGACGACGATGAAGCGGACGTCGCGATCCTCACGGGTTCCGGGGAGGTCTCATGGTCCGCGGGCAGCGATCTCCGCGAGATTGCCAACGGGCTGCAGATCGAGGACCCGGATTGGCGCTCGCCGGTTGAGGGCGCGGGAACGATCCAACTGGCCACGATGACCGGGTTGAATATCAACAAGCCGGTCATCGCCGCAATCAACGGGTACGCGCTCGGTTTCGCATTTGGCCTAGCACTTGCGTGTGACATCAGGATCTGCAGCCCGAACGCCCGCTTCGCCAGTTCGGAGGTCAAGTACGGCCACATGGCCGGTGGCGGACAGGCGACTCGACTCGCTCGCACGATCCCCTTCGGCATGGCGATGGAATTGGTCCTGACCGGCGACCAAATCGATGCCGAAACCGCGCTGAGGAGTGGGATCGTTAACCAAATCGTCCCCCAGGCCGAGTTAATGAAGGAAGCCCGCGACCTCGCCGGCCGAATTATCGAGTGTGGTCCGATCGTGGTCAGAGAGACCAAGGAGTTCATGTACCGATCGCTCGGGCAGCCAGTGAACGAGGCGCTCCACATGGAAGGCCTCTACTACGAACGCATCAGGAAGAGCCAGGACTACGACGAAGGAACGCAGGCCTTCGCCGAGAAACGCAATCCGGAGTTCGAACGCCGGTAGATGACGATCTGGGGGAAGGCCGGATGATGCAACAGACTACGGCACCAATAACAACTCACGTTTCGGGGGCGGCTTCCGGCGAGGTCCCACAGCCACGCCGCGGCGGGCCAAACCGGATCATCGGACCGAGTGGCAAACCGCTTCTCGTCATCGTCGAGGGGACCGACATCGAGCGGATGATCGATTCCGGCTTGGATGCGATCGGTGGCATCGGCCAGGTGCTCGCGGGTGCGCGAGAAGTATTGCTCAAACCGAATACGAACCAACGGGACCCGTTCCCGTCGATCACGGCGCCAGAAGTGCTTCGAATCGTCGCCGACCGTGCAAAGTCCGCCGGCGCTAGGAGGGTCATCGCCCACGAGGACCATAAGGCAGAGCCGGACCCGTACTACGAACGCAACGATCTGCCATCCGTCGAGCTGCGCGGCTCTCACGCTCCAACTCCGGATGACTACATCTTGGTCGAACACGATGGATGGGTGGGCGATATGGAACCGCTTGCTGACCCGCCGGAAATCCCGCGTCATTCGTGGGCCGCAGGGGCGCTGGGCCGCGGGTATCGTCCGACGGCCGGCCCGATGATCCGGGTCGCACGTGAGGTCCATCAGGCCGAGGTCGTCATCAATCTTCCGGTCTTGAAGCGCCACTTCGCTGGCCAAATCACGAGCGCATTGAAGAACCATTTTGGCTCCGTGTACGGCGCCCATCGCTGGCTTGCCCATACGATGCTCGACCGCGATCGTGATTACTACGATCGAAAGCTCGCGGAGTTCGCGTCCGCGGTGCGGCCGGAACTGACGATTACGGATATCCGGTCGGTTCAGACCGTCTCAGGCCCCGGCCGTCGCGGCGACACCGTGATCGTGGACGGGGTAGACCAGCTAATCGTCACAGGCGACATGGTCGCCGCGGACATGGTGGCGATGGAGATCATGCGGGAGCACGACACAACGTTCACGAATGCCCACGAAGCGATTCTCAAACGTCAATTTGCCCACGCCGAAGCCCTAGAACTGGGAACCTCCGACCTTTCGAAGCTGGAGGTCATCAGGGTCCAGACCTGACGGCGATCGTCGGAGCGAGTCGCGCTTTCCCGTCGACGTGTACAAACCCTTCCCGATACAGCACCCCATCGCCCTCGAGAGGCCAGATCGGGCCGGTTCGCTGTTCGTCCAGCACCGGAAACGAGAGTCCGCTGTACTCGGGGAATCGGGCGGCGATCTCATCGAATACCGCCCCGGCGTCCGGGTGGTCGAAACCTTCGGATCCGAGCGCTCTCGCGATCGAAGCGACGACCGCCCAGGCGGGTTGAACATCCTGCTGGGCAGGAACGATCGGTCGGGTTCGTTGCACGCGGCGTTCCACGTTCGTGTAGGTTCCCTCGTACTCGGTCGCGTCTGCCTCGGGAATCACGACGCTGGCGAACTCCGTCAGAACTGGTTCGGGGGTCGTGCCTTGATAGACCATGAACTCGAGTCGTCCCAGCGCTTCCCTGAGTCGAGCCTCGGAGACGATGGAGTGGTCTGGTAGTCCTCCTTCCCAGTACAGCGAACTGACGCTGCCGTTTTCGATACGGTTAATCACCGCCGTGAGGCCGCCGTACTCGTGCGCCGCCAAGCCGACATTGGCTGCACCTTCGGCATTCCCACCACCGCTCGGGAAGACATGGAGGCCACTCTTCTCGTGACCAACGTTGCCGGTGATCGCGAGCAGTTGGGCAAGGGCACTCGCCGTCCCTGGAGCGTCGCTCTCCCTGGGCGCGTATACGGCAGACGCGCGACCATCGGCCATTGCGAACAGCCGCGCTGCTTGCTGCAAGTCCTCCACGCCGACGCCACTCTCAAGAGCCACAGCACTCAAATCCACGCCTTCAAGCATCGAGAGCAACTCATCTCGACCATCGAGCAGGTCGGAGGGCACATCATCCGAGAGGAGGCCCTCACGCACGATCGTCGCCAGGATTCCGCGCACGACCTGTGGCTCCGTTCCCGGTAGGCAGGTGAGCCAAAGGTTCGCGGCTCGCCCCAACTCCGGGTACCGCTCAGGGCCGACGCCGACCAGTGAAGCGTCCTCGTAGTTGACGGCCTTATGGACCTGGAATGCCGCGACCGGGTGGGTCACCTCGATGTCCGCGCCAACCAACAGAATCGACTTGGATCCGGCGATGTCTCCGATAGGATTTGTGGAGCTGCCCAACCCGAAGGCCGCCGCCAATTCGGTCCTGACCAGTGAAGGCGCGGCATTGGTGACGGCAACGTTTTCTGAGCCAAGGCCATCGCGAGCAAGTTTGGCCAACAGATATGAGCCCTCGTTAGACGTGGCCTCCGACGCGACCAGCGCGAAGGCCACGCCGCCGCGAGCACGGAAGCCCTCAGCGGCAGCAGCGATCGCCACCTCGAAGGGAACCTCGGTGAGCTTCCCTTCGGCGTCACGCACCTGAGCAGAGAGCAGCCGGTCTTCACGCCGCGCATCATCG
>JASLZO010000147.1 GCA_030754805.1 Dehalococcoidia bacterium | reverse complement strand
TGATCGCAGGCCCGGCACCATCGCCTTCCTTCGTCACTTCGACACCCGTCATGAGTCGCCTTACCCACATCCATCCACCTCTGAGGTTTACGATTCACCCACACTCCCTTACTTCGAGATGGAAACGCACGGGCCATTAATCGAGCTCGACCCGGGCGGTTCGTACGCTCGGAGCGAGAAGTGGTCGTTCGACTGGTTCGATCAGGGACAGACGATCCCCGACTACGTCCACCAACGAACGGGGCCGAGGAAGGACAACTGACAATGGAAGGACTGCTGGGCAAGAACGCGCTGGTGACTGGGGGCAGCTCAGGCATCGGACAGTCGATTGCCGTCCGCCTCAGCCAGGAGGGCGCCAATGTCGCTGTCAACTACCTCCGCGACGTCAACCAGGCGCAGGAGACGCAGGAGTTGATCCAGCACGCCATCGAGGACAGTGCTCACGTGATCGAGGGCCACGGCCACCGTTGCCTCCTCGTACAAGCCGACGTCTCCAGCGAGGAAGAGATCGATGCGATGGTCCGCCGCACCATCGACGAGTTGGGTGGTATCGACATCGTTGTCAACAACGCCGGCATCCAGATCGGCGGCGCCTCCGACGAAGCGACCGTCGAGAGCTTCGACCGCGTGCTCGGCGTCAACCTGCGCGGCGCATTCATCACGGCCCAGCGTACGATCCGCCACTTCCTCGCGGAGGACAAGCCAGGCGTCATCATTAACGTCTCCAGCGTCCATGAGGTCATCCCAAAACCTCGCTTCCTCAGCTATTCGGTCAGCAAAGGCGGCATGCAGAACCTCACCCGAACCCTGGCTCTCGAATACGCTCGCCGCAAGATCCGCGTGAACGGCATCGCGCCCGGCGCGACTGTCACCCCCATCAACCGGGCCTGGATCGATGACCCCGAGAAGCGCGTTGAAGTCGAGAGCCACATCCCGATGGGTCGCGCCGCCGAGGCCGAAGAGATGGGTGCCGTAACCGCATTCCTTTGCTCGGACGACGCCGCGTACGTCACCGGCCAAACGATCTTCGTCGACGGCGGACTCACCCTGTACCCGGACTTCCGCACGGCCTGGTCCTCGGAGTAGATGGCCGGCCCGCCGGCTCAAGGCGACGACCGCCTGCACGGGTCCCTGACGGAAACCGGCGCCAGCTAGAGGGGGAGAGACACATGCCGGACGCGCGCTATGACGTAATCATCATTGGGAGCGGTGCCGGGGGTGGGACCCTAGCCTACCGCCTCGCCCCTTCGGGCAAGAGTGTCCTGATCATCGAGCGCGGTGATTACCTTCCGCGCGAGAAAGAGAACTGGGATCCCGTCGAGGTGTTCGTCCGGGGCCGTTATGACAACGCCGAAGCGTGGCTCGACAAAGATAGCAAGGAGTTCCATCCGGGTCAGCACTACTTCGTCGGTGGCAACACCAAGGTCTACGGAGCCGTGCTTTTCCGCATGCGCCGTGAGGACTTCGGAGAGCTTCAACACCATGGCGGCGTCTCCCCCTCCTGGCCGATCTCGTACGATGCCCTCAAGCCCTACTACCTAGAGGCAGAGAACCTCTATCAGGTTCACGGAGAGCGCGGTGCGGACCCCACGGAACCGTCCGCCGGCGGCCCATACCCCTTCCCGGCTATCAGCGATGAGCCGCGCATCGCTCGCCTCGCGGAAGACCTGCGCCGCACCGGCCACTCACCGTTCCCCCTGCCTATGGGCATCCTGCTGGACGAAAAGGCACGCGCGCTCAGCGCATGCATCCGGTGCGACACGTGCGACGGTTTCCCGTGTCTCGTGAACGCCAAGGCAGACGCACAGGTGATCTGCGTCGACCCCGCCCTCCAGCACGAGAACGTCACGTTGCTGACGGGCGCCACCGTCACGCGCCTAGAAACCGGCCCGTCCGGCAGGTCCGTATCCGAGGTCGTGGTCGATCGGAACGGCACCGAAGAACGCTACTCCGCGGACGTCGTCGTCCTTGCGGCCGGCGCTATCAACTCCGCCGCGCTGCTGCTTCGGTCCGCGAACGACCGGAATCCCAACGGCCTCGCCAACTCCTCCGACCAGGTCGGCCGGAACTACATGGCTCACAACAACTCGGCCGTGATCGCCGTCTCTCGGGAACGAAACCCCACCACATTCCAGAAGACGCTCGGCATTAACGACTTCTACTTTGCGTCCCGCGATTGGGAGTACCCCATGGGTCACCTGCAGATGCTCGGGAAATCGAGCGCAGAGATGCTCCGGAACGACGCCCCACGCCTCGTCCCCAGCATGGCTCTACAGGAGGTCGCCGATCGATCTCTCGACTTCTGGATAACGAGCGAAGACCTTCCCGACCCGAACAACCGCGTGACCGTCGAGCGTGATGGCCAGATCCGCCTCAGTTACACCGCGAACAATCTCGAAGGACACAAGCGCCTGACCGCGAAACTCAAGTCGATGCTCAACGAGATTGGCTCCGACACACTCCTAATCCCATCGACCGTCTACATGGGGAAGCGCATCCCGCTCGCTGGGGTCGCACACCAGAACGGCACCCTCCGCTTCGGCAGCGACCCAAAGACCTCCGTCCTCGACGCGGACTGCAGGGCCCACGACTTCGACAACCTCTACTGCGTCGACGCCGGCTTCTTCGCCTCCAGCTCCGCGGTCAACCCGACGCTCACCATCGTCGCGAACGCCCTTCGAGTCGGAGACAACCTGTTGTCGTCGTTCTGAGACCGGTTGGGCTAGATCGGGTCAGCGACCCGGGCATGGATAGCAAGCAACTCGGGGATCGTCTCCGGGTTTCGCCGCCCGAGGCCGCACTCGGTCGCCACGCCAAAATTCCCGCCGATAACGGCTTGCGCGCCGGCGATCCGCGCCTTCGTAGCTTCGATCCCGCCGGTCAGGTGCACCAGTCCGAGATAGAACTCCGTCTCAGATCGAAGCTCCATTCCGCGCAGCGGCGCGAAGTAGGCCTCGTCCGTCCGGTCACGCGGCACCGGCATGTGGAGCCAGTGCAGCGGCCGCCCCAACCCTGCCGTGACCGCATTGGCGACCATCACCAGCTTCGATGTGTCGGCGGGTTCCACGAAATGCCGGTGGCCAAGGTCCCCGTAGCACAGGTGGTACCCGAGCTGCACCCCCTCCGGCACCCGGTTCCCAAGCCGGATCAACCGCTCCGGAACGCTCACCTCGGGGTCGGTCACAAACGAATCCAAGATCCCTTCCAGTAGGGAGAATTCGACCGCGGTATCCCACTGGATGGCCAGTTGGTCCGAAGGCACGGCCGCCACGATTCCGTCCAGTTCTTCCAGGAGTTTCTTTTCGTATGCGCCCTCTACGGCTTCCTGGTCACGAGGGATGAAACGCCCATGGATCACCGCCAATGGAGTCGGCAGACTGACCTGAAATCGCACCCGCTTAGCGATCGCTCCTTCCTCTTTCAGGCGAGCGAACAACTCGTACGAACCGATCGCGGCGTCCCGGTATCCGAGATCCGGCATCTCGACCTCGTTGATCGGCGCCCCATCCCTGATCTGGAGCCTCCGCGGTGCCCCTTCCCGATAAATTCCACCATCCTCGGGCGGAGCTTCCTCGAACTGTGGGGTCGCCGCAAACAGCGGAAACTGCCAGCGGATCCAGCTCGAACGCTTCCCCGTCTCCCCGTCCGGCATCCGCCGCAGATGCTTCCCCAGCTTGGAACCAACCTCGCTGAACACCGCGGCGTTGTCGGCCAGCGGCACGCTTCCAACCAGGTGGACGCCGCGCGGTCGCCGCACCCCACCGCCGGTGGCTCCCGAGTAGTAGGTCAATCTCACACCCTCGTTTCAGTTTCCTGTAGGTAGAGCGTAGCGAGAGTCACCAAGGTCCGACGCGCCACGTCGCGCCTCACGAACTAACATGGACTCAGACTTCCATCAAC
>JASLZO010000146.1 GCA_030754805.1 Dehalococcoidia bacterium | reverse complement strand
ACGACTCTGGATTCAAGGCGTTGGGCGTCTGCGACGCGAATATGGGAGTCAAGGTCGAGGACCGCTCGTTCAAGGTCTCGTTCCGAGCGTTCCAGTGCGAAAGCGTCGAAGAGATTGACGACGACGGCCTGCTATCGGTCGACTTCTTCCTCGAGATGGATCATCCGCAGTGGCGGTCGCTGATCGAGAACATCCGAAAGCACGACGGGGCCGACGCCGAGCACACGATGAACACCCTCGACCTGGGGCGACCGCGGGGCATCCTCAGGTCGCGCGAGCCGCAGGGCGCCACGAGTTTCTTGCGTTGTCACTTGACCGTCCAGAAATACTTCGACAGCTCCGCCGGTATAGAAACCACGTTCTAACAGAATCACGCAATGCCGATTTACGAGTACCGCTGCCGTGAATGCCAGGAGAAAACGAGCAAACTCTGGCGCGGGTTTGACGCACCGGACGCCGTGCCCTGCGCGGAATGCGGCAGTGAGCAGACATCCCGAATAATATCGTCGGTCGCCTTCCACAAGTCATTGAGATCGAAGCTGCAGGACTTGGACCCACGATACGACAGGATGGTCGACTCGGCGGCCGCCAATACCTCAACCTCCGACCCGAACCAGTTCATCGACCGTGCGACGCCGCTGAGCGAGAGCGACGCGTAGCCGTCCGCCCTCCCGCGACAGCGCCCTGTGCTACACTGGCCGCGCCAATCTGACGCGTCAGCGACTCGGGCCTCCACATCCCCGACATCAAGCAATCTGAACGCACGGGAGCAGCGATGATTTACGAAGAACGACGGATATCCCTGAAGCGCGGTCAACTCGACGCATTCTCCGAACACTTCACGCGAAACGTCAGGCCCGCCCTGGCTGAGAGCGGAGGCGAGGTCCTCTGCACGCTGACGGCGGTCATCGGCGACCCAACCGAGGAGTTGCTCCAGGTGTCGCGGTATCCGGATATGGAGCATTGGGAGCAAGCTCAAGACGCTTACGACCAGTCTCGAATGCCATTCGTGGACTCCGAGGACGTTCGGCTGTTGAGGGCGGTGTCTTCACGTCCGAAGTCTGTCGTCACGCCCGACGACCTCCGGCCGTTCTACGGACATCGCCGCTTCTTCATCTCGCCAGCGGACGTCGACGAGTTCGTGGAGCACTCGCAGAACGGCATCTGGCCGCGCATCGAGGCTCAAGGCGCATGCATCCTCGGATTGTGGACGCCAATCGGGGTGACCACGCCTCAGGAGATCGTGCTTCTCACCGGATACCACGGTCCCGCTCACTGGGAAGAGACGAGGGAGAAGCCAGCCGCGCCGGAAGGTGTCAAGGAAGGGGTTTGGACCCACGGCAAACGGGCGCGGTCCGGCAGGTCGGACATCACCATCAGGACGTGGGTGCGGCTCATGCGCCGGCTGGAGATCTAAAAACAACAGAGCCGGCCAAGTTGGCCGGCTCTGTAAAGTGCTCTGAGGAACCGTGTGGGTTCAGGAAGCCTTCGGGCCATCCCCGTTGGAGCGATACGATCGCACGAAACCCAGGCCCGCTAGGTGCTCTACGATGGCGCTGGCGTTCGCCTCGGCGCTATTGGCGACGGTGTCCAACTTGATCTCGGGATTCAACGGCTCCTCGTAGGGGTCGTCGATGCCCGTGAATCCGGTGATCTCGCCGCGACGGGCTTTGGCGTACATGCCCTTGGCGTCCCTGGATTCGCAGACCTCCAACGGGGTGTCCATGAACACCTCGATGAACTGCTCGGGGCCGACCATGTTCCGGACATCGTCTCTCGTGGCACGATACGGACTGATCGCCGCGCAGATGACGATCCCGCCGTGCCTCACGATTTCCGCGGCCACGTAACCGATTCGGCGGATGTTGGTGTCGCGGTCTTCAGGAGAAAAGCCCAGGCCTTTGGACAGGTGCGTTCGGACCACGTCGCCGTCCAACACCGTCACTTGCCTGCCCTGCTCCATCAGTTGCACGACCAGCATTTCAGCGGTCGTTGACTTACCGGAGCCGCTCAGTCCCGTGAACCATATACACGCGCCCTGGCGGGTTTTCGGCGGGTAGGTCTCTGCGAGTATCTCTGCAACTTCGGGCCGCGTGAACCACGACGGCAACGGCTTGCCGACGTTGAGGAACTGTTCCCTCACCTGGGTTCCGGAAATGGAGGCCGTCTTCGCACCTTCATCTAAGTCGGAGACCTGCTCGTAGCGGTCTTCATCCGGCAGGTAGACGAGTTCTGTGAACGGAACCATGCCCACGCCCAACTCGTCGACGTGTTTCTCCATTGCCTCCTGAGCGTCGTAAGGACCGTAGAACGGCTCGCCCTTGGAATCGACTCCGGGACCGGCGTGGTCTCGGCCGATGATCAGGTGGTTGGCGCCGAAGTTGCGGCGGATGATCGCATGCCACAACGCTTCCCTCGGGCCGCCCATCCGCATTGCCAGCGGCAGCAGCGACAGGAGCACACGGTCGGCATCGTAGTATCGCTCTGTCAGCGCCTGGTATGTGCGGACACGGGTGAAGTGGTCAACGTCGCCCGGCCTAGTCAGTCCGACGACCGGGTGCAGGAGCAAGACGCCGTCCACTTGGTCAGCCGCGCGCTTGGTCAACTCTTCGTGGACGCGATGCAGCGGGTTTCGTGTCTGGAACGCGACGACGTTCGCCCTGCCGGTTCGTGCCAACATCGCTCGAGTCTGAGCCGGCGTGTGCCGTATCTCACGATAATCGGGATGCCCGGGGAGTTGGAGAACTTTGATCGCTCCGGAGATGTTGCGGGCGCCCCATCGGTGCATTTCCGCCACCAGAGGGTGCCTTACATCGGTCGTGCCGAAGACTTTGAGGGAGGTCTCGTCGAGGTCCCAATTGTAGATGTCTTCGACGTCCATAACGGCTAGGATGTTGTTTCTGGAGTCGCGCAACGCGATCCGCTGGTTCAGCGATACTTCGGCGTCGTCGCCCACTGGCAACGTGATGGGGATCGGGAACAGCGTCCCATCCGTGAGTCGCATGCTGTCCAGCACGCTTTGGTAGTCGTCTTTGGACATGAACCGGTCGAGAGGCGAAAACCCTCCGACTGCCATCAACTCAAGGTCACAAGCCACCCGCTCCGAGATTTGGATCGAAGGCAGCTTGTTCGCTTCAGACCTGAGATCTTCCGCCTGGTCTGCCGGCACCATGAGATCGATGAGCGCGCCCCCGTACGGCGCCACCAATGAGGTTTCCGTGGATTCCAACACCTTTGCGATTTCCTCTCTATTCTTTCGGCTCTTGGCTTCAGTAACTATGATAACGCATCAGGCAACCCCTGATGCCGGTTAAGACGTGGCTTTGACTTCTTCGGCCCACCCTGGGCCCATATGAATGCCGCACTCTTTCGGCACGCTGTCATCCTCCCACCACCATCGTCCTGCACGGGTGTCCTCACCGGCGGATATCGGCCGAGTGCAGGGAGCGCATCCGATGCTGGTGTACCCAATGTCGTACAGTTTGTTGTAGGGCACGTCGTTGGCTTTGATGTACGCCCACACCCTTTCGTCGGTCCAGTCGGCCAGCGGGTTCACTTTGACGATTCCGCCGTGCGCATCGTCGATCTCGATCTTGCCGACGTCTCGGCGGGTCGCGGAGTGCGACCGACGGACTCCCGCGATCCATGCGTCCAGACCCTCCAGGAGTTTCTCCATCGGGTGGGTCTTGCGGATCTGGCAGCACAGGAGCCTGAGCGAAACGCTGTTGTAAAAGGCGTTGGCGCCGAACTGCGTCAAGAAATCGGAGACCTCGTTGTGGTCGGGCAGATAGGTTTCGATTGGAATGTCATATCGCTCTCGAATTGCGTCGATCAAATTGTAGGTCTCGGGCGGCATGCGGCCTGTGTCGATGGTCGCGACCCTGAGGTCGACCCCCATCCGGTGGGCTATGTCGAGGATGACCA
>JASLZO010000145.1 GCA_030754805.1 Dehalococcoidia bacterium | reverse complement strand
AATGTCCACGGGCACGCCGGCGCGGTCGAGCAGTCTAGCCATCACGGTCTGGTAGTCGGGTGGCACGATGAGATGCGAGGCCTCACCCTTGCGGCCAAAGACCCAATCCACGTGACCCTCGGGGGTGAACCTGAGAATCATGTTCGATCCCTTGTCGACGACCCAGATGTTGTCTTGGGGATCGACGCGCACGGCATGGGCGTAGGACCAGGCATTCAGGTTCTTGCCAATCTCGCGGACGAAATTTCCGTTGGCGTCGAACTCGAGGAGCTGTGAGGCGGTGGCCATGTAGGACGGTCCGACCGAGTTGCCGCGCGAGAACACGAAGACGTGCCCGTGCGAATTGACCGCCACACCGGCAATCTCGCCGAAATGGATGTCGTTGGGCAACTTCAGCGGATTGGCCACCGACTCGAACGGAAGTTCCGGAACGCTCTGTGCAAACGCCGGAGTCATCATCAGGCCAAGCACGACAGCCGCAAGAAGCACACGTTTCACCTCACACCTCCCTGGGAATTCATCTATGACGCCCCCGCGACAGGCAACGGGCAAAATCGCACCTGTCGTCCCGGTGGCCGGCAACAGAAAACACGGACGCCTCAACTGGGGTCGACCAGATGGAGCGGATGAGAGTCTGCCGATCATACTTGTTTAGGACCAGAGCTGGGAGAGATGTGGCGCAAGCCTTTCAGCCTGCGCTGCAAGGCTGAAAAGCCTTGTCCCACGAAGACAACTGCACCCGGACGGTAGTCAGCGGGAAGGTTGTGCATCTCCGCCAAGTGGACCGAGAGATTCGCGTAGAATTAGGCTTGCGCAGAAACAATCAAACTTTGCCCAAGAGCAACCCTATCCGCGAGGAGGCCCCAATGTGCGATGACCGAACCGTTGCCGACAACATCGAATACTTGCGTGGGAACACGCTGACACGGCGGCAGTTTGGGGCCGTGTCTGCCGGGGCGGGGCTGGCGATGCTGCTGCCACGGGTCGCAAACGCCCAGGCCGTGACGGAATCCGAGATCGACGTCACGACGCCCGATGGGGTGTCGGACAGCTACTTCGTGCATCCGTCGAGCGGCGCCCATCCGGGTGTCCTGATCTGGCCCGATGCCTTTGGTCTGCGCGACGCCAAGCGACAGATGGCGAAGCGGCTCGCAGAGTCGGGCTACTCGGTCCTGGTGGTCAACCAGTACTACCGGTCGAAGCGTGCGCCGATCGTCAACAGCACGGACTTTGGCGCGGAGCGCGAGACGCTCATGCCGCTGATGGGAACGTTGAACGCGGACACCCAGACCCGGGACGCGCGGGCGTTCATCAGCTTCCTCGACAGCCAGGCGTCCGTGGACCGCAACCGGCAGATGGGGACGATGGGCTACTGCATGGGCGGGCCGTTCACGATGCGCACCGCCGCGGCGGTTCCCGACCGTGTCGGCGCGGCCGCGTCGTTCCACGGGGGCGGGCTGGTGACCGACGCCGACGACAGCCCGCACCTGCTCGTACCGCAGATGAAGGCGCAGTATCTGTTCGCGATCGCCGCGAACGACGACGAGAACCAGCCTGAAGCCAAACAGGTGCTCCGCGAGGCGTTCGCCGACGCCGGACTGCAGGCGGAGATCCAGGTCTACGTCGGCGCGATGCACGGGTGGTGCCCGCCCGACTCGGGCGTGTACCACGAGGCGCAGGCGGAACGAGCCTGGAGCCGTCTGCTGGTTCTCTTCGAGAACGCGCTGTCGTAAGAAAGAAAGAGGGGCGGGATCGAGGAGTGCTCGATCCCGCTCCTGCATACCCAGTGCGTCAGCGAGGATCCCGGTAGCTGCTGACCGGCGGGAGCTCCGCGCCGGTGAGATCGTCCGGCAACGGGTCGCCGGCCACGGTCGGCATCCTCAACGTGCCGATCCCTTCGATGCTCGCCTCGATCACCTCGCCCGCCTGCAAGTAGCCCGACCGGGTGCCCTCAGCGAACGCGCCGGACGAAGTCCCACCCGAGGTGCCGCTGTTGAGCACGTCACCGGGATACAGGGTGATGATGGACGAAGCGTACTCCATCAGCTCCCAGATGGAGTGAATCATGTCGCCCGCCCTCGCCTCCTGCACCGTCACGCCGTCAATGGTCAGCTGCTGATGAAGCCGTGACATGGGATCGCCGTAGAACTCCTTCGGTACGATCCAGGGCCCCTGGGGCGCGAACGAATCGTGCCCCTTGCCGACGAACCAATCGGAGCGTGGCTCGGGCCGACCTCCGCGGTCGGAGATATCGATCGTCACCATGTAGCCGAACACGTAGTCCTGGGCCTCGGTGGCCGAGACGTAGCTGGCCGGACGGCCGATGACCGTGCCGAACTCCACCTCCCAGTCGATGCGGTCCCGGCCGGGGGGAATGACGACCGACTCGCCGTTGCCGATCACGGCGCCGCGTGACGGCTTCAGGAACAGATACGGGATGCCCCGGTTCTCGCGGTGCTCCCGATCACTTTCAGCCTGTTCCTCCGGGGTGCAGCCTTCGCACACGTGGCTGTAGAAATTCCCGGCCGCGTTCAGGATCTTGCCGGGATAGAGGATGGGGGCCAGCGTGCGGACGTCGGCCACGTCGTGGATGTAGACAGGCCTCCCCTGCCCGCTGAGCCGGTTGTTCGTCACGGCGGCGGTGACGATCTCGTAGATCCGATGCTTGAGTCCGTACTCATACTGTCCAATGAGCTCCAGCATGTCGGCGGGCATCGAGACCCGTGCGTAAGTCGGGTCGACCTGCAAGGCCTCGTTCCCGCGATCCAGCTCGATCACGTACCTGTCCTGCAGCACGATGCCGACCCGCGAGCCGACGTCGATCTGAAAGGTCCCGAGCTTGAAGGGCTCCGAAAGCACCGCGTTGTCTTGAGCCAACGCCGGACTCGCGCCCAGCAACGTCACACACCCTGCGACGGTCGCGATAAATCTCATGACGTGTCCTCCTTCGTAACCTGAGGTCGCTTGGCGCGGCAGCCCGCGCGGTGCGACCGCTGAGCGAGAGCGACCCGCAACAGCGCTGAATGCCGGCTTCTGCGCGTTCCTCCTCACTGCCCGGCGCCGACGAGCTCGACGAACTGCGACATCGGGACAGGACTCCCGTGTATCCCCACGATCGTCTCCACATCGAGATTCAGCCGACGCAGGTTGCGCTGAAGCGCGCGGGTGCTGGTGTTGGGGGGTTGCGCCAGGGAGTTGAGAAGGTCGGCCTGGACCACGATCTTTTCGCTTGGGAGATACGCCATCAGCATGCCTGCCGCATGGGCGAGGCCCTGGACGTTGTAGAGCTCCACCCTCCTCGTGCCATCGGCCAGGACGTATTTCTCGTTCACGGTCTCGAAGATGTAGCCCTCCGACCACTCCTCCGGCGGGTGCAGCGAAAACCGGTCGGGCTCCAGGATCCATGGACCCGCCCGTAGGACTTCCTGGTAGTACGGCTTGTTGCTCTCGTGGGTGATGACGGTCGCGCCCTCGTGGACGTAGGTGCGGAGCCCACCCAGATGATCCCAGTGATGATGAGTCGTCACGATGAACCGGATCGGCTTGTCCGGCATCAGTCGATACACTTCGTCGATCACCGCAAGCGACCGTTCTTCATTGAGCGGCGCCTCGATGACCGCCACATGGTCGGCGAACTCGATGACCACGCTGTGGTGGGAGCCACCCCCGACCAGCCACACCCCGTCGCCCACGCTCTGTGACTCCACGCGGACTGGTTCAATGCGTGCGCCCTCCACGTCGCTGGGTACCGTCAGCGCCGCGTTTGCCACGTTCGCCTGAAGGTCCGAGACGGTTTCCAGACCAAACGCATGGTCGCCACCGCTGACGTTCGGCTCGTTCGCGCCATCGTCATAGTCCTGATGCTGATGAAACCGGGGAATCTGCACCCCGCCGACCTCCCGGTATTGGGTGTAGACATTTTCGTAGTAC
>JASLZO010000144.1 GCA_030754805.1 Dehalococcoidia bacterium | reverse complement strand
CGCACGGTGATCACATGCAGGCCGATGCCCTGGTGAAGGAACTGACCGGTGCCCAAGTGATGGTGATGCGGGAAGACGTTGAGCAGCTGCGCGCGATGCAACCAGATGGCAAGGAACATCCCATCGATCGCATCTTGGAGGATGGCGATCGCGTCACGCTGGGGGACACCGCCCTCGTGGCGCACCACACGCCCGGCCATACGAAAGGGTGCACGAGTTGGGGGCTCGAAGTGGCTGAAAACGGCGTGGCCTACGATGCCCTCATCGTGTGTAGCTTTGGGGTCAATGCCAACTACATCCTGGTCGACAACCCGGATTACCCGCAGATTGCGGACGACTATCGGGCCACATTCGCGAAAGCGCGCGCCCTGCCCGTGGACGTCTTCCTCGGCGCACACGGGTCCTGGTACGACCTCGAGACCAAGTACGAGCGGCTGCAGACTCGCGATCCCGAGGAGCCGAACCCGTTTGTTGATCGGGCTGGATACTTGGCCCATATCGACATGCAGGAGCAAAGATTCGAGGCGATGCTGGAACGGCAGCAGGCTGCCAAGCGTGAGTGAGCGTGCGGGAGATACCCCCTAAGGCTCATCGCCCTGTCTGCCGGTACCCGCAGCAGTATTGAGCACACATGGCCCCCACCTTGGAGACAGCCAGGGCGCCAATGTGGGTCTTGTGGAGCTCAGCCTCCTGCCGCACACACGGCATCGGCCATCGTGCGTGCCCGGGTGGTGATGAATGGCGACAGGCGTCTGGTGTCTCGTCCGTCGGAGACGACGATGTGCTCCCTCCTAGCGGCGGAGGTCAGACCGAGGTGGGGATCCTCCATCCAGCGTTGTAACTCCTCGCTCTCTTCGCCGGGTAGCGCCCAGGTAAACACCCACTCAGGATTCCACGCCATGACGTCTTCGCGCTCGATTCTCTCGTAGGTATGGAGTCCGCCCTCGGCGGCAACGTTGATGCCCCCAATCAGGCGGACCACATCGTGAAACAGGGTCTGGTCGCCGTAGCTGAATCCGGTCATGGAATGGCCGAAGATGCGGACTTCCGGATGAGGAGCGGCGCACTGAATCGCGATGTCGGCGATCTCGCCTTCAAACCGCTCCCTTGCCTGCCTGGCTAATTCGTCCCGGCCGGTGATATAGCCGAGTACGGTGATGTTCTCGGCCACCTGATCGAGTCGGGTCACCAGCGTGTCCAGACGGAACACGGGAATCCCCGCAGTCTGGAGCTCGAAGACCACCTCCGGGCTCGATGAGAGTGTTCCAATCACCAGGTCGGGTTCAAGAGCCAGGATGCTCGCCGCATCGGTTGCGATACCAGGATCGTACGGCGCTATCAATTCCGGCAACCGGCTGAATTCTTCGTCGTAGGCCGAACTGCTGACACCCACAATGCGTTCCGGTGGAACGACCCCGTAGAGGTACTCGTCGGTGTTGGCGTGCAGCGACACGATCCGTTCGGGCGGGGCGTCAAATTGGATTGTGCCCCCCTGGGGGTCCATCGCCATTCGTGGATACGCAGCAGGTCCCAGCCGTCCACGCGCCACGTCGACGCTCGGGATTTCCAGTTGTCCCTGCGCCTCGGCCGGGGTGAGAGCCACGCTCCACACGACGCAGGTCGCGCCGAGCATATGGGTCAGAAGCAGGTCACGATATCGCACGATTGGTCCTCCCGAACGCTCAGTTCGCATCGGTTCAAGGCTGTGGCGCCAGCGTGAAATATTCTGGCAGACCGGGCTTGGTGTCGACCAGGATTTCCAACAGATCGCGCCGACGCGCCGCATCGAGCTCGTCATCGTCACCGTCATAGCCGCCGTCGGTGACACTTCCCGTCAGCACTTCATAGAGCCGGCGGTAGATCTGATCGCGTGCCGATTGGGGCAAACCGTCGAAGCGCGCACTGTAGATCATGTAGGAAAGCGGATACTGGAACAGCCGCGTCTGGAGATCGAACGCGCGGAGTGACAGGCCCTGACTGTCGAACGGACCACGGGCGGGAAACGTTTCGCTGAACGTGGACACGCCCCCGATCGGCGATCCCAGTCTCGCCTCACCGACAAACAGCATGTAGGACACCAGGCGGTCGACCTCGGCTGCGAGCTCCGCCTCGGGCAAGGGAAAGGTCTCCGAGGCGCGAAACTGCGCGCCCACACTGTTCAGCAGGTTGATCATGCCGGTCTGATGCCCCAGCGTCATCAGGGCGACGATATCGCCCGTTGACTCGAGATACTTCGTTACGTCGAAGCGGTCCTCCAGCGAGGTGATGTTGCCCGTGTCGGCGGTGTCCAGCACATACGGGTGCTCGAGATCGGGGGCAACCGCGTTGCCGCGATGCGTGATCTCGCCATGCGTTCCCGTGACGTAGAAACCGCCCCAGCGTTCCTCGAATGGCGTCCGGTGATCGGTCAACTGGAAGATACCGTCCGCGGTGTGACGCGCAGTTCCGGTTGGCGCCGGAAACGAGGTTGCCACGATCAAGCCGGGCGCATACTGGTTGACTGGACCATGACACGATCCGCAGTCGGACCGACGCACGAATCGCGGCTCCGTCACGAGGCCCCGATCTTTGACCGATGCCGGGCTGCCCGCCGCTGGGTCATCGTCGCCCACGGGCGCGGCCTGGTCCAGTGTGTAGAACAGCAGCCCCTCGGTAGGATCGAGCGACGTGAACTCCAGCAGCCCGCTGTCTTGCACGATGCCCATCATGACGTCGTCGTTGAAGTACAGCGCCCGCGGCTTTTGCGGGGAGATCAGCGTGGCCTGAAGACTGGTCTTGGACAGAACCAGGACCTGCGAGTCCGGATACAGATCGAGGTGCTCCATCAGGCTCCGCGCGTAACCCCAGTCGCCCTGCCCTTCGAGCTCCATCTCGCCGGCCGCGAGCTCGTGATTCAGCTTCCCGACCGGATCGTTGACCGGCCTGGTGGTCTGCGCCGACAGTGCCGATGCCATCGGCAGCGCCAACAGGAGAGAAACGGCTGGAACGGTTGGCCGCATCGATAGGGTGCTCCCGCGTTATCCCGGTCCCGAACGAGCGCCTCCGGGCGCACTACTTCTTCTATGACCTGACACTAGTCGAGGCTGGAAGATCGCCGACTGAAGAATTCCTTAATTCTTCGTCAGGAGGGATCTCACAATTGTGTGCGTCAAGTGGTGCAAATGGGTATTTCCGGTTCGAATATTCACAGGGAGAGGCTTCTCCCGGTGCCGTACCGGGGGGGGGCTATTCGCCCAGCTTACCTTTTCTGAATTGAATCACAGACCCTTCGGCTGGAAGATCGGCGTGCCACGCGTTGCTTGACCCGATGTGCTCGATGTGAATGTGTGCGCTGGCAATCCCCTTCTTGGTCTTCACGTCGAACTTGGAGAAGCTCACGCCCCCGGACAGGTTGAAGTCGACCGTCGCCAAATCGACCTCCGAGGTGGGAAACGTCCCGTTCTCGTTGATGTACATCACGATCGCTCTCATCGTGCTCTTCAAGTCGGACTTGGCCGAGGCGTCGCTGGCGGCCGCGCGCGCCTGGGCGAGCACCGGGACCGCGATGCCGGCCGCAGTCCGATCACGGCCACCACGATGAGGAACTCGTTTAGCGTGAAGCCGTCGTCGGGCCACCGATGAGGGTGGTCAACCAGGCGGCGAACTCGCCCCGAGCGATGCGATGAGCCGGTTGCCAAGACGTACCTCCCGAAAGCCTAGGAGCCTATCGGACTCCACCGCTACTGGGCAGACTCCACTCAGACAGCGTCCACGGATCCGCCGAGCAGACTCGCCCGTATGGGACACGTTTCACTGCCATTTCGGTAATCGGCTCAGGAAGCTCCCGTCTTGAATGGATGGCCCCATGACGTCAGGACCCACTTGACCTCCCGTCCGCGAAGTCAGCTTGCTCGACGTGTGACTCGGCGTCCGGATTTGGCCTTGACGTCCGCCCACGGTGCGCGCATTCTCAGCACGACGTGCGCGGTCGGCGTG
>JASLZO010000143.1 GCA_030754805.1 Dehalococcoidia bacterium | reverse complement strand
CTCCGACGAACCCGCTCGGGGTCAAGGGTATGGGCGAAGGACCGACGACGGGCGCGCCTCCGGCGGTGGTGAACGCGGTCGTCGATGCATTGCGACCGTTCGGGGTGAGCGATATCGACATGGTGTTGACGCCCGCGCGAGTGTGGCGCGAGATTCAGGATGCTCGCAACGCGAATGGAGACCGACGATGATCCCCGCCGCGTTCGACTACCGGGTCCCGGAGACCGTCGAAGAAGCCATCATCTCGCTGGCGGACAACCCCGGCGAAGGGAAGCTGATAGCCGGGGGCCACAGCCTGTTGCCGATGATGAAGCTGCGGCTTGCCCAACCCGGAGTCCTCGTCGACTTGAAGCTCCTGCGTGAGCAACTGTCAAGGGTGTGGCTGGATGGCGACCGCCTACGGATCGGCGCGCTCGCAACTCATGCTCACGTCGCGAGTTCAACGATCGTGCGCCAGGCATGTCCACTGCTGGCCGATACGGCGGCGGAGATCGCAGATATCCAGGTCCGGAACCGAGGAACGATTGGTGGGAGCATCGCCCACGCGGATCCGGCTGCTGATTACCCGGCAACGCTCGAGGCGCTGGGTGCGCTGGTGACGGTTCAGTCGGCCAGTGGGACCCGTGAAGAGGAGTTCGATTCCCTGCTGATCGACGCTTTCTACACCAACCTTGGAGAGACAGATCTGATCACGGAAGTTTCGGTCCCCGCGTATCTGCCGAGGACGGGAGGGTCGTATCACAAGTTCGCGAACAAGGCTTCTCACTTCGCCATCGTGGGTGTCGCCTCACGGGTGCGGCTCGACGCGGGCGGTCGGATCGAACACGTGACGGTGGGAATCACCGGCGCGGGGCCTCGCGCGACCAGGGCTGGGCGCGTCGAGGACGAACTGCAGGGCAAGGAACCGACCGGCGAGAACATCGATGCTGCCTCAGTGCATGCCGCCGAAGGTATCGATTGTCTGTCGGACCTCCACGGCCAGGCTGACTATCGCGAACACCTGACGCGGGTCCTGACGGGGAGGGCGATCCGAGACGCTGCCGCGCGAGCCGCAGCCTGAAGAGGGACGAACCCGGACCGATCGAGGTGGACGGATGCCACAGGCACTAGCCGGACTTCGAGTTCTCGATCTCGCGGAGTTGGAGGGGCACTACGTCGGGCGCCTGTTGGCCGATATGGGGGCGGACGTCATCAAGGTCGAACCGCCGGGCGGCGACCCGACTCGAAACCGCTCGCCGTTCGCCGGAGGCATCCGTGACCCGGAGCGGAGCCTGGTCTTCGCCAACTTCAACGCGAACAAACGCGGCATCGTGGTGGACATCGATTCCGAGGACGGCCGGCAAGCGCTGAAGAGGCTCGCTGCGACCGCCGACATCCTGGTCGAGACAGCTGCGCCGGGGAGCATGGACCAGAGCGGTGTCGGATACACCGCTCTCCGAGAGATCAACCCGAGACTCATCTACGTCTCGCTGACGCCGTTCGGCCTGGACGGTCCGCACACCGGGTACAAGGCCCTCGACCTTCACATCCAGGCTATGGGCGGGATGATGACGATTCAAGGAGACGACGAGCGCGCGCCCTGCATGGCACCTGCTCAACAGGGGTACCAGATGGGGTCGCTCCACGCCGCGATGGGGGCGATGCTGGCCGTGATCGCCCGAGAGAAGACCGGGCGCGGACAGTTTGTCGAGGTCTCCATGCAGGAGGTCATCGCGAACACGTTCTTCCAGGTTGTGCGCTATTCGGCCCTGGGTGAGATCGAGCGCCGTCCAGGGCGAGGCACGAATCTGCCATTGGTCGGGATCTTCCAGGCACGAGATGGCGGGTGGATCAACATGACTCCGCTCACGCCGGGACACATCGAGTCGGTGTTCGAATGGGTTGGGGATGCACGGTTCGCGGGCCTGGAGTGGCGCGAGCGAGACCACCGGCAGGCGAATGCCGAGGTACTGGTGGAGGCGCTCACGAACCATGTCGCACGGTTCGATGCCGCGTTCTACGTGGACGAGGCGCAGGAACGGCGGATCCCCTGCGAGCTGGTGGCCCTTCCGGCCGACTTCGCGAACAGCCCTCAGATTGCCTCGCGCGACTATTTCAAGTCGATACGGCATCCGGCCATTGGGGACCACACGATGCCCGGAGCGCCGTTCCGCATGAGCGAGACGCCATGGGAGCTGACACGTCCGGCGCCGGTGCTTGGGCAGCACGACGATGAAGTGCTGAGAATGCCAGGGCCGGCAGCGGCGGTTGGTGGAACGAATGGGACCGGGCGCAACGGGCTCCCGCTCGAAGGGGTCCGAGTCGTCGATTTCACCCGGGTATGGGTGGGGCCGTACGCGACGCGCCACCTGGCCGACTATGGTGCCGAGGTAATCAAGATCGAATCCGGCCTGTTCGACACCAACAACCGCACGGGTCCGATCCCGATGGCGGCTGATTTGAACCGGAACAAGAAGAGCATCACGCTGGACCTGCATCACCCGGAGGCGCAGGACATCGCGAAGCGCCTGATCGCCGAGTCTGACGTGGTGGTCGATAACTTTGCGGTGGACGTGATGGACCGGTTCGGCATCGGCTATGAAGACCTCCGCAACGTGAAGCCGGACATCATCCAGATGTCGATGCCGGGATGGGGGAACACGGGTCCTTTCCGGAATCACGTTTCCTACGGCGGCCAGGTGCTGTCTGCGTCCGGGTTGGGTTACCTATGGGGCCACCCGGAATCGCCGCCGAGCGCTCGAGCGAAGTTCCCGTATGCGGACTTCCTCGTCGCGGTGCATGGGGCGTTCGCGTCGCTGGTCGCGCTCTACCACCGTGGGAGGACCGGGGCTGGGCAGTACGTCGAAGTGCCGCAAGAAGAGGCGATGGGTCACACGATGGGCGTGCCGTTGTTGGACCATTTCATCAACGGCAATCCCGGGGAATCGGTAGGGAACAGCCACCGAGACCATTCCCCGCATGGCGTGTATCCGTGTCGGGGCGACGATGCGTGGGCCGCGATCGCGTGTACGTCAGACGAGGAATGGCGCGGGCTCAGGACAGCGCTGGACGATCCGGAGTGGATGCAGGATCCGGGGTTCGATACCGTCGAGGGGCGCCTCGAGCGAACAGACGAGATCGACGCGTTGCTGACGACATGGACGGTGGAGAAGACGCCCAAACAGGTGATGTATCTGCTTCAGCGGGCCGGAGTCCCTGCTGCCGCCGTTCAGAACACCGAAGACGTGTACCACGACGTTCACATGAATACACGGGGTTACACGGTTGAATTAGACCATCCAGATTTCGGATTGTTGCGGCATGCAGGCCTAACGGTTCGTCTCTCTGAAACTCCAGGTTCCATTCATTCAGCATCACCGGCGCTCGGGCAGGACACTGAGAATGTGCTGGGGTCTGTTCTTGGGCTGTCCAGCTCGGCGATCAAGGGGTTGCGAGATACGAAAGCGGTTGCCTAAACGCTAGGTATTGACGACAGAATTCCCTTCATTGTGATTAAAACAATGTTTGATCATCGAAATTAATCTATGTGAACTTCACGAGTGTTTGAGCAACGTCAGCAATTTGTAATTGCAATCAACACGGAGCAAAGTAATTCTCCAATGAATCGATCAGAATGACAACTAATATCAAGGGTTGACTATTATACACAACTGAAGATCCTGTCGTGCTTGCTGATCGATACGACGATGATCTCAAATCTATATATGCATGGGATGACACAGTACCTAATCATGCGCATGTAGAGAAAGGAGACTCAATTGTCATTTGGAATGGGAAGGAACTGCTAGGAGCCTCATTAATAAGTGAAAATATCGAGACTAACGAGTCAACTAAACAGCGGTACCGATGCCCAGCCTGTAACAAAACTCAGGTTTGGAAAAGAAAGAAGTCAGCGCCTCTATACAAGTGGGGGAGTAGTGAGTGTAAGGTCGAATTTGAAAACCCAACGATCGAAATGATTTCGATGAATCAATATC
>JASLZO010000142.1:3733-3999 GCA_030754805.1 Dehalococcoidia bacterium | reverse complement strand
GGACTCACTATGAACTTCGCGCTCTCGTAGCAACTGGTACGACCACTGGGGGCAGGTCAGTTGATTCCTGGGGACCCGACTTTCCGGCCTCACCCCTCGGCATGGGATCTACAATTGGCCCTGTTTTCGCGGACCGCCTACGACGCTGGCGGGCGGCGTCCGCTTGGCCTGGATCAGATCGAGTCCCCGTTAGACACCGGGGGTAGCGGAGACGTGCGATGAGTCCAACCGACCATACCCACTCTGGGTTCCTCAACGTTGAGGAA
>JASLZO010000142.1:0-3723 GCA_030754805.1 Dehalococcoidia bacterium | reverse complement strand
CATCAAGCGGAAGATACGGGAAGGGCAGGCGACAGCGTCGACCGACGGGCACTCATCGGCCGAGGTCAAAGCATTCTTCGAGCAGGCTGTCAACGTGAGCGACGACCTCAACGAACCCGCCTCGCAAGGCTCTCTTGCACTCGCCCTCTCGCTGCCGAGGCTCCTCAGAGACCGAGACGCAGACTGGCGGCTCAAGACCTACCTGCGCTTTCCTAGCCATCGGCGGGTCGTCGGTCCAGCGATCAGCGCCTTGAAGCGTCACTTGCTACTCCCCTTGTTCCGTGTGTTTCACGAATACGGTCGAGAAAACTTCAGGCGGCAGAACAATCTGAACGTGACCATGTTCGCTTGTCTTGAACTGCTCGCGGCAGAGAACATCCGCCTCCGCCGGGATCTCAGCCAGCTGCAGCAATTCGCCGAGACTCGGTCATCGTCATGAAACTCGGGGTCGTGATCCAGCGATACGGGCCTGGCGTGGTTGGAGGCTCGGAAGCGCACTGCCGCGCCATGGTCGAGCGTCTGGCCGCGAAGCACGACGTCACGGTCCTGACCAGCTGTGCGAGGAGCCACATAACTTGGCGAAACGAGTTTGATCCAGGCTCGACGAGAGTGGGGCCCGTCCGCGTCAGACGTTTTCGTGCCGTGCGGCAGCGTCGGACCAAGCGATTCGCGGAGCTGAGCGAGCTGGTATTTTCAGGAGACGGAACAGCCGAAGAGGAAGAACTCTGGTTCAGGGAAAACGGTCCCGAGACCCCGGAGCTGCTCGATCATCTGGAGACTGGTGGTTCGGAGTACGACCGTGTCCTGTTTTGGAGCTACCGCTACTACCCGTCGTTCTTCGGGGTACCTCGAGTCGCCGACCGCGCCGTGCTCGTTCCAACCGCAGAGGAAGATGCGGCCATCCATCTACGTAGTGTCCGAACCTTCTTCACGTTACCGCGCAGCTATCTCTTCTTGACTCCCGAAGAAGCCGAACTCGTTGCTGCCCAGGCCGCCAGCGCGTTGCCCGTATCCGCGATCGTTGGGTCGGGACTGGAACCCGCCCTCGGGGCCAGAGGAGCCGTTGACTTCCAGGGTTCGAAGGTTGGGGAATCCTTCGCGCTCTACCTAGGACGAGTCGATCCGAACAAGCGCTGCCAGACGCTGCTTCAACACTTTCTCCGCTACCTCGACGCCACGCCAAGGAACACCCAACTGGTCTTGGCGGGCGAGGCGTTCATGGACGTTCCAGAGCACCCGCGCATCACGCATCTGGGCTACGTGAACGATCGCCAGCGCACAGCCTTGCTCCAAAACGCCAAGGTCCTGCTCATGCCCTCTCGGAACGAAAGCCTGAGCCTAGTCCTGCTGGAGGCCTGGAACCACGGCTTGCCGGTCCTCGTCAACGGGCGATGCAAAGTGACTAGAGGGCAGACCCTCCGTGCCAACGGCGGTCTCTACTATGAGAGCGCAAGCGAATTCGCTGCAGGCCTCGATCTGCTGGTCAGCGACCAGAAGATCTCGACCCAGCTGGGGCAACAGGGCCTCGCATACGTGAACGAGCACTATCGATGGCCGACCGTCATGGCCAAGGTTGAAGATCTTCTGAGCCGGTAGGTGCTGACCGTTCAGCGGTGGCGGGTCCCGCACTTCGGGCAGACGAACCCGCGGTCGTCGTTGCGGAGCCGGATCCCGTCGATGTGCTCAACCACGAAGTCTTGGATGAAAGCGTAGCGCGCGACGCCGTTGTTCACGTCGACCTGACGGTCCCGGGCGACCTGCCGGATCTCGCCATCGTACTCGTACCGGCCCCAGCAGTTGGGGCAGACACCCTCGGGGGCATCGTCGGCGGTCTCCTCGACTGGACGAGAGAAGAAGGCTGACAACGTGTCGAGCAGGCTCATGGGGGTGACCCGGCAGATGCCCGGGACCGACGAGTATGGGACCGTCAACGCCGAGCAGGCGATATCCGTGGAACAGGCCATCCGAGGTTTCACGTTGGGAGGTGCAGAGGCCCTCGGCCGTGGCTACGATGCAGAGTTCGGGTCAATCGAGGTTGGCAAGTCGGCGGACATGGTCGTGTTGGATCAGAACCTCATCGAGATTCCCGAAACCGAGATCCATCAGACGGAGGTCGACACGACGGTCTTTAGGGGAGAAGTAGTCTACGAACGCTAGCGAGCCAACGGGTCCTCCGAACTCCAGGCCCGGGTGCCGACGGGGCGGTAGACGCAGCCGTCGGTGGGAACGCTCTCTGCCCTGCCTCACGCCTAAGTCGTCCCAAGCAACTCGAACATCGGGTTTCTAGCGGCACTTCTCGCCTTGAGGTGAACCGCAAATCCACGGGACACCGCCACCTCTCTCGGGTGGATAGTCTTGCCATCTCCTAGGCCACACACGTTGCCCTGAAGGCCTAGGACGGCGTCGAGCGCATTCAACAGGTGCCCAGTGTCCTCGGGAGTCATCCAGACCTTCCTAGCCTGAGCCAGCCAATCGAGAATCTGGGCTGAGTCCTCGCACTCGTCGAGGTCTACCTCGTAGTGATCGTCTCCACGTTGAAAGGTCAACGTGAAGTTGTCAGCGTTGTAGGTCCAATCGCCCCACTTCGTTTCTGTCATTGAAGATCCTCCTGTAGCATATTGTCTAGTGCTGGCGCGGATTTCACGCTCAGCCGCCTTGCAAGAACTTGCAAGAAGTTCCGGGACACGGCACCACGAACGGCCATGATCGACCAAGGTGACGGACGCCCGACCCCGTTCTACCGAGGTCGGCCATGATCGGCTACGCTTGCGCCTCGAGGCAACAGCGACCGACGACGACCTCACCGCCGCGGGTGAGATCAGACGCACCCTCGTGACCGCCCTCGATCGCCTGATCCCGGCGCTGCATCCACTGATCGTCGATGCTCGCGACACATCGTCCTATCCCAGCCACTAGCCGCCCGTTCCAGGTGCCTTGCGTCGCACGAACCGATCGGGCACAATCGCTTCGTCCGATGCCCAGACCCGCGGCCGGTAGCCACGTCGTTCCCTTCGATTCGACGGCGGAATCGCGTCCTCCTTTCGACCGAGCAACAGCCGAAGCCGTGACGTCGATCGGCCCGTCCGTGATCATCAAGGGCGAACTGCATGCGAGCGAACACGTGATCATCAACGGCCGGATGGAGGGCACCGTCGATCTTCCTGAGCACGGCGTTGCGATCGGCGTGAAGGGATGTGTCGATGGCCGGGTCTTCGCGAAGTCGGTCACGATTCTCGGCACGGTCAAGGGCACAGTGACCGCGGAAGAGCGAACCGAGCTGCGTCACACCTCGCACGTCGAAGGCCGACTGGTGGCAGCGCGAATCGTCATGGACGACGGCGCCTTCTTCCGGGGGCCCATCGACACCTCGCGCGCCGATATCGCCACGCGGGTCGCCCGCTATCGCACGCGTCGCGAGGAGCCGCCCGGCGCCTGACGACCGGCGACCCTGTCCCGTAGCGCCTCCCTGTCGCTCAGCAGGGTATGCTTAACGTCTACACCCTGTTCCCCTGAGGAGCGCCGCATGAAGCCGCTCGTCGCCGCTGTCGCCGTCCTGGTCGCGCTCACGGTCGGTGTGCAGGCGCAAACGCCGGACATCGACGCGCTGCGTGCGCGTGCTGAGCAGGGTGATGCTGAGGCGCAGTACAACCCGGAGGGGCTTTCCGCTCTGTTGAATCACTATGGACCAAGATGAACTTGTCGCGAGAATGGCGCAAGCGAGCG
>JASLZO010000141.1 GCA_030754805.1 Dehalococcoidia bacterium | reverse complement strand
GCGATGGCTGGTGTCGGCAGGTTAATCGGGATGTCCCCCACGCAACAAACGTCATATAGGCCGTGCCCTTCCTGAGATTGCGAAATCTCGATCTCGAGCGGGGGGATATCCGGGGAGACACCTGCGCTCAACCGCCTGCGTCAGCAGGTCTTTGGAATGATTCAGTCGACCCTATGTCACCTCACATACACCGACTCTATACCGGCTCGATAAGTATTCCAGTGAGCGTGAAACTGGCCCCTAGTCGAGACGCCAATTATCAAACCAGGTGCTGGGCGACGGTCGGATGCGAGTCGACGGAAGGGGTCCTAGATCACTCCCGTTGCGTGGAGGGTCGAAAGGACCCCACTCACGGCGACGATGATCAATGGGATCGCGCGAGCGCAAGGCACGCGACTCGTTGGGCGTATGCCCCCCGTCCAGTCCGACCAGTTGGTCCGCGCGAAGATCGGGATGTTACGGCCCGGTGGCCTCCATCCGTCATGTAATCTAGCCAAAGTTTTGCCGCTCTGGAGTGACCACTTGAGCGAGTCCTTACCGGAACAGGTCGCGCATCTCGCCCTACAACTCGGGATCATCCTGGTCGTGGCGAAGTTGATGGGCGAAGTTTTCGAAAGAGTCCTGAAGCAACCCGCGGTCCTTGGAGAGCTGCTTGCCGGAGTGATTATTGGCCCGCTCGCGCTTGGTGGACTCCACATCGCCGGTTTCGATCCGATCTTCCCGATGCCTGGGACCGAGGAGGGTGGGAATCCGCTAATACCAGTTTCGGTCGAGTTGTTCGCGGTGGGCCAGATAGCGGCGATTGTGCTCCTATTCGAGACCGGTCTGAACACCGATCTCAAGAGTTTCCTGCGGTTCGCCCCACAGGCCAGCCTCGTTGCGATCGGCGGTGTCGTGCTCCCCTTCCTGTTCGGGGATCTGATCACGGTCGCATTCGGATTCGCCGACGCGTTCTTGGACCCGCCGGCGCTGTTCGTGGGCACGATCATGACGGCAACGTCGGTTGGGATCACGGCACGGGTGCTGGCCGACCTGCGCCGTCTCGACTCGCCGGAGGGCGTAACCATCCTCGGCGCTGCTGTCGTGGACGACGTGCTGGGGATCCTCTTGCTAACGATCGTCGCTGGAATCGGTGTTGGCGCGAGCGTCGAACTTTCCGACGTAGCCTTCGTCGGCGCGAAGGCGTTGGCGTTCTGGATCGTCCTCACCGGCGGCGGATTGCTATTGGCCCGCTACATCGTTGCCGGGATGGGTCGTCTGAACGTGGAAGGCGCGACGCTGGCCATAGCCTTCGCGATCGCATTAATCGCCGCAGCGATCGCCGAGTTCTTCGGACTGGCCATGATTATCGGCGCGTACTCAATAGGGCTGGCCCTGTCACAGACGGACCTCCATCGTCGGTTAGAGGTGCCGCTTCAAGGTCTGTACCACGCGCTGGTCCCGATCTTCTTCGTGGTAATGGGGATGCTGGTCGATGTCCCGGCGATGATAGACGCGATCGGCTTCGGATTGGTGGTGGTGGCGCTGGCGCTGGTCGGCAAGGTCATCGGTGCGGGACTCCCGGCACTGATTGCGGGATTTACCCGGATAGGCGCCTGGCGGGTCGGCGTGGGGATGGCTCCACGAGGCGAGGTGGGGTTAATCGTGGCAGGGATCGGCGTGTCTGAGGGGATCATCGGCGAGTCGCTCTTCGGCGTGGCCGTTCTGATGACGATCGGAACGACCTTCATCGCACCGATATTCCTGGTCCCCGCGTTCCGGAACCCTGCCCCGGGGCTGCGAAGAGGCCAGAAGTCGGCCTCGGCCGAGGCCCACTAGCCCGTTTCTCGCCGATCACGGTCGGCTATTATCGATTCTCGGAACCGTTGAGGCGCCCCCGTAGCTCAGTGGATAGAGCGCCAGCCTCCGGAGCTGGAAGCCCGGGTTCGAGTCCCGGCGGGGGTACCACTCCGGTCGGTATCGAGAACCACGAAAGGCTCGTCTTTCCCGCGAGTGAGCATCGCCAGAAGTCGATACTTGATCATTGATCGGTGCGATTCCGTGATCCTCGAAAGCAAATGCGGAAAAGCCCTTTTCTCATTCGATGGAGCCCTTGCGAGGAGTTTCCGGAACTGGCGCAGAGGGGAACTGGCGATACTCGGGCCCGCTCATCTGGAAATGACGTGCTGCCTCTACGCCGAGATTGGTATTACCCTGAGATAGGCAGGGGAACAAAGGATCGGACGAAACCAGCGAAGGGAAGGTTTGGCCCCAGCCGCTGGGTCGCCTCGTTCGAACGAATGTAACCTGCTGAACGTCCAAAATGTGATTAGCCGCTGAAGAGGTGCGAAGGTGCTGCCACTAGAATCAGTCAGTTCCGGCCAACTCGGCGCTACAACACGAGTCGCCGATTTGCTTGGAAGACTGGATGCCTCTCCCAACTTGGCGTGGGCGGTGGACCAAGACCAGCAAATCGCCTACTGCAATTCGGCCTGGGCACAGTATTCCGGCATCTCTCGCGACGAGGCCCTCGGGCAGCCGTGCATGGATTTCCTCAAGGCCTCCGATCCACAAGGGGGGCGCCTTTGTCAGAGAGACTGCGGCCCACTGCTAGACGCCCGCGCTGGCGCCTGTCCGATCGCCTCCCGCATGAGGGTCGGCTTGACTGAGCATCTCGATGAGTGGCTGTCGTGCACGTACACGGTACTGGACACCGGGGACTCGACGTTCCTCGTGCTGCATGTTGCCGAAATCGTCACCGACATGATGGATGCGTGGCAGCTTCTGTCAAAGATCGCTGGAAAGGTACAAACCGGAGAACCGCTCCTGCCAACAGCTTCCCCCAGGCCCATGCCAAGCCCGACCACCATCCTCGATGGCCTCACCCACCGCGAAAGCGACGTACTCAAGTGCCTTGGAGACGGGATGACGACGGAGCAGATGGCGACAGAGCTGGCGCTGAGCCGAAATACCATTCGGAACTACGTCAAGGGGGTGCTGGCCAAGCTCGGCGTCCACTCGCGGGTGGGGGCCGTCTCGGTACTCCATCAGTTGGGTGGAGACAACGCTCGCTGACCCGCACCTAGGCTTCGCCTTCTATCTGGAAGAGACTCAATTAGATCAGGAATAGACCTCATTCAGGTCTATGGCTGACCACCACCTTCTCTCATGCTTCATGAGCGCGGTTCGCGGGGGTTGATGTTGCGCACAACAAGAAGTCAACTGGTTCCACGAGCGTCATGAACAAACCAAACGCAGATGGCTCACGCGACCCCCGCTAGCGAAGCGAGGTGGTCGATCGGCTCACATCGAGCACGACTCGCGGGCCGCAACGAGAATCCGTTGAAGCATTCTTCGCCACCTTTTGGGTTCGGCCAAGCCTCGGGTCGCTCGCAGCGATGAGCAGATGGGCGTGGGTCCTTGCGGCGCTTGTCAGTTTGTCCTGGGGAGCCGTCGCATGCAGCGAATCAGAGTCGGCAGACCCCGGGCCAGCCAGCGGCGGGCCGGCTCTGACCGTCGCGCCGACACCGACAACGACGGCGGACGAAGAAATCAGCCCGTTGGCAGCCCTCCTAGGACCACAGTGGGCGTCGCACGAGACTAGCCTGCCTGACGCCGGTCGGATCGAGGTTTCGTTTGAGCCCGGAGCCATCATCGGCCGCGCGACCGTGACCGGCATTGCCGGTGCGGTGCCGCCCGGAGGGGCGGTTATCGTCTTCGACCAGCAACTCGGTGCCCTCGAACGGGTGGTTGCCGATACTCAGGGCGCGTTCGCGGTTCAGGTGGACGCGTTATCCGAAAGCCATGTTTTCGTCCGAACCGGGTTCACAGATGAGGGTGCGGGCCTATTGATGCCGGTTGGCACAGATTCTGAGACCGGACGAGAGGGGACGATCGGGGCCGGCAGAATGGACGCCACTGACTCCTTACCGTGGGTCCTGATTACCTCGCTGGACCTGGCCGAGATCCGGAGGAACGAGCCGACCGCCTTCAAGGGGCAGGTGATGCTGCCGTATTCCGCCAATCACAAACCCACC
>JASLZO010000140.1 GCA_030754805.1 Dehalococcoidia bacterium | reverse complement strand
GCATGTTCCTCGTGGACCCAGACGAGGGCCGGATCATCGACGACGCCGAGATCAAACGCGATCTCACCAGCATGCAGCCATACGCCGACTGGATCAGTCAATCGCGCATGACACTCGATGATCTGCCAGAGCCCGCGGGTTGGGCCGGTACGGATGATGCCACGCTGCTCGAGCGCCAGCGGTCCTTCGGTTACACCAGGGAAGACGTCAACCGGCTGTTGGCTCCGATGGTTATGACGAGCCAGGAGCCCGACGGTTCGATGGGGAACGACACCCCGCCCGCGGTCCTCTCGGACCAGGCACAGCCGCTGTTTGATTACTTCAAGCAACTCTTCGCCCAGGTCAGCAACCCGCCACTCGATGCTATCCGTGAGGATATGGTGACCTCGCTGGAAGCCTTCGTCGGCGCCGAACAGAACCTGTTCGAGGAGACGCCGGAACACGTCCGTCAACTCCGATTGCTTCAACCAGTCCTGACCAACCACGACCTGGAGAAGATCAGGCAGAACCCGCTCGACGGCATCTGCCCGGCAACGCTTCCCACCGTTTTCCATGCCCGCGAGGAGGGGGCGCTCGAACGCGCCCTCGATGATCTCTGCGAGCGGGCCTCGGAGGCGGTCGCGACTGGGTGCAGCATCCTGATCCTGTCGGACCGTGACGTTGGACCCGACCACGCGCCGATCCCCAGCCTCCTCGCGACAGCCGCGGTGCACCACCACCTTATACGTGAGGGAACGCGCATGAAGGTCGGACTCGTCGTGGAGTCCGGTGAGCCCCGGCAGGTCCCACATTTCGCGCTGCTTATCGGCTACGGGGCTGCCGCGGTGAACCCTTACCTGGCGTTCGAAACGATCGACTCTCTTCGCCGGCAGGGTCTGCTCAGCGAGGGAGACATCGACGTGAATACCGCGGAGAAGAACTACATCAAGGCGGTCGGCAAGGGCGTCCTGAAAATCATGTCCAAGATGGGCATCGCCGCCATCCAGTCCTACCGTGGCGCCCAGATATTCGAGGCGGTGGGGATCGGCAAAGAACTGGTCGACCGGTTCTTCACCGGAACCCCCTCGCAGATTGCAGGTGTCGGGCTCGACCACCTCGAACAGGATGCCAACCGGTGGCACGCTCGCGCCTACCCGGAGTTCCAAGTCCAGGCCGACGACGAGCTTGACCTGGGGGGCAACTTCCACTGGCGGCGCGGTGGCGAATTCCACATGTACAACCCGGACACGATCGCGACGCTCCAGCACGCGGTCCGCACGGGCAGCTATGAGACCTTCCTCGAATTCGCCAAGCTCATCGACGTGCAAGAGAAGGAACTCTCTACGTTCAGGGGCCTGCTCGAGTTCCGGTCGGCCGAGCAGCCGATTCCCATTGACCGGGTCGAACCTGCGAACGAGATCATCAAGCGCTTCGCTTCGGGCGCGATCTCACTGGGCGCCATCAGTCGTGAGGCGCATGAGACGCTCGCCATCGCGGCGAATCGCGTCGGAGCAAAGAGCAACACTGGGGAGGGCGGCGAGGACTACAACCGCTATATCCCCGACGAGAATGGGGACTCTCGTAACAGCGCCATCAAACAGGTCGCTTCGGGTCGCTTCGGGGTGACGGCGAACTACCTGGCCCACGCCGACGACCTGCAGATCAAGATGGCCCAGGGTTCAAAACCCGGTGAGGGCGGCCGCCTGCCGGGCTACAAGGTCGACGAATACATCGGCTGGGTCCGCCGGACGACGCCGGGCGTCGAATTGATATCGCCGCCGCCGCATCATGACATCTACTCGATCGAGGATCTTGCCCAACTCATTCACGACCTCAAGAACGCGAATCCAGCCGCTCGGATCCATGTGAAGCTTGTCTCCGAGGTCGGCGTCGGGACCATCGCGGCAGGAGTTGCGAAGGGCCATGGCGACGTCGTCCTGATCAGCGGGGACAGCGGTGGCACCGGTGCCTCGCCCGAGTCGTCGATCAAGTTCGCTGGCCTGCCATGGGAGCTTGGACTTGCTGAAACGCAACAGGTCCTGGTCGCGAACGACCTCCGAAGCAGAATCGTCGTGCAGACCGACGGGCAACTCAAGACCGGCCGAGACGTCGCGATCGCCTGTCTGCTGGGTGCAGAGGAGTTCGGATTCGCCACCGCGGCGCTCGTATCTCTCGGCTGCATCATGCTCCGCAAGTGCCACCTCAATGCCTGCTCCGTTGGTATCGCGACACAGGACCCGGACCTCCGAAAACAGTTCGCTGGTGAGCCCGAACACGTAATCAATTACTTCATGTTCGTCGCTGAGCAACTCCGCGGGATCATGGCCGAGATGGGCTTCCGCACAATCAACGAAATGGTCGGTCGCGTCGACCGCGTCGAGGCCCGCGGGGCCATCGACCATTGGAAAGCGCAGGGACTAGATTTCAGTAATCTGCTCATCCGTCCGGATGTTCCGGACACGGTCGGGATCTACCAGTCCATCAATCAGGACCACGGTCTGGATAGAGCTCTCGACCACCGGCTCATCGCACTGGCCCAGGGAGCGATAGATGGCGACGCCCCCGTCAAGATCGACCTCCCGATCGCGAACTCGAACAGGACCGTCGGCACGATGCTCAGCGGCCTCATCGCCAGGCGATACGGTGAAGATGGCCTCCCGGATGGCTCCATCGAGGTCGCATTCCGCGGATCGGCCGGCCAAAGCTTCGGATCGTTCCTCGTGAACGGGGTGAGCTTCCGCATCGAGGGCGACACGAACGACTACCTTGCGAAGGGGCTCTCCGGTGGACGAATCGTCGTGGTCCCCGACCGAAAGGCCACATTCGTTCCGGAGGAGAACACCATCGTCGGGAACACGGTCCTCTACGGCGCCACCCGCGGGGAGGTCTTCATCAGGGGAATCGCCGGCGAGCGCTTCGCCGTTCGCAACAGCGGGGCGCGCACCGTCGTCGAGGGTGTCGGCGATCACGGGTGCGAATACATGACCGGCGGAGTGGTTGTGGTCCTCGGACCGACCGGACGAAACTTCGCTGCCGGAATGAGCGGTGGCGAGGCCTACGTGCTCGATGAGAACGGCACGTTCGTCGCTAACTGCAATCCGGGCATGGTCGACCTCGACCTGGTCGAGGCGGACGAGGACATAGCAACGCTCCACGGCTTGGTGGAGCAGCATCTCGAATCGACGGGCAGCGCAAATGCGCGCCGTGTTCTGGCGGAATGGCCGGGCCTCCTGGCAAAGTTCGTCAAGGTCGCCCCCGTCGACTACAAGCGCATCATCCGTGAGCGTGCCTTGCAGGCTGGCGAGCATGACCTCGAAGCGGTATCCGGTGGGTAAGACTCTCGGATTCGCGGAGTTCGATCGGGAGGCGCCAAAACGAGTTTCGGCGACCCTGCGCACCCAGAATTGGCGCGAAATCTTTGAGAGGTGGCCAGAGTCGGACTCCCGTACGCAGGGCGCTCGCTGTATGGACTGCGCCGTTCCCTTCTGCCACGGCGGGTGCCCGCTCGGGAATCTGATTCCGGACTGGAACCACCACGTCTACACCGGCAACTGGGAGCAGGCGCTACGGGCACTAGACCAGACCAACAATTTCCCCGAGTTCACGGGCCGTATCTGCCCCGCTCCATGCGAGGCCTCCTGCGTCCTAGCAATCAACGATGACCCGGTGACAATCGAGTACATCGAAAAGGCGATCGCCGACCATGGCTTCGAACAGGATTGGATCACTCCACGGCCACCTGAGCGTCGAACCGGAAAGAAGATTGCTGTCGTGGGTTCGGGTCCCGCAGGCCTCGCCGCGGCGGCCCAGTTGAACGAGGCCGGACATTCGGTCACCGTGTTCGAGCGGGACGAGGTTATCGGGGGGATCCTTTCGTTGGGCATTCCTGAGTTCAAGCTGGAGAAATCGGTCGTTCAGCGGCGTGTCAAGCTGATGGCGGCCGGGGGCGTCGAGGCCGAAGCCCAGGCGAACGCCGGCCGCCGAGAGGCTCGCGATCGAGCGCGCCCAGCGCGCGGCGTCGCCGGGGTCCGAGGGCGAGCAGACCACCGAGAGGCCGGAAGCCTTGATCTC
>JASLZO010000013.1:4664-14049 GCA_030754805.1 Dehalococcoidia bacterium | reverse complement strand
ACGATCGTCGATGACATGCAAGACCTATACCACCGATTGAGGTCGGTCGATGTCGTCTTCCTTGCCTTCCCGATCACGTTCCGAGGGGTGCCCGCGCAAACGAAAGCGATGTTCGACCGCACTCAAGCTTTGTGGGTAACCAAGTACAAACTGGGCAGGGCAGTGCGCCGATCCTCGGAGACGGGCAAGGGGTTAGTCATAGCGACGGCCGATAGGGACGACCCAGACGAGTTCGACGGCGCGATGCAAGCCACCCGTTCATGGCTGGTGAGCTTCGACTTCAAAGAGGAACTCCGGCTCCTCTTCAAAGCTCTCGTTCGTCAGCATGATGTGAACCTACATCCCACCTACCTGAAACAGAGCTTCGAGGCCGGGCGAGTGCTGGTAGCCGATCAAGAATCCGCGCTCAGGTGACCGGAACACAGGCCCGCCGTCCGAAACTTCTGCTGAGCTCTATGTACGACCGCTTGTTGGCCGAATACGGACCGCAGGGTTGGTGGCCCGCCGAGACCGATTTCGAAATGCTCGTCGGTGCCGTCCTGACGCAGAACACGACGTGGACGAACGTCGAGCGGGCCCTCACCAACATGAAGAAAGCGGATGCGCTGAACGCGGCCGCGTTGAGGGACACCGACCTCGAGCGTCTCGCCGCGATGATCCACCCGTCGGGGTACTTCAACGCGAAGGCCCGGAAACTCCGAGCGCTCGGTGAGTTCCTCGCTCGATACGACGACGACCTGATCAGGCTATTCAGGTCGAAACCATTGCTCGAGTTACGAAAAGAACTCCTTGCCGTGTTCGGCATCGGACCCGAGACGGCAGACTCCATGCTGCTCTACGCCGGTGGGTTGCCAATATTCGTCATCGATTCCTACACACTCAGGGTCCTCGACCGGATGCGATCAGGGGGTCGTGAGCTCAAGTACGAGACGGCTCAGCGTCTGTTCCACCGGGATAAGGGCATCGACCCCGAACGCCACTACGGCGAGTTCCATGCGCTTATCGTCGCCCACGGCAAGGACACATGCAGGGCGAGCGATCCCGCATGCGATCAATGCCCGGTTCTCGACATGTGCCGGACCGGGCCACGGACCGTCGCGTGATCCGGCCGGGGCGTTATTCCTCTCGGTCCGGAATCAGGGTCGAACTGGTCAGGAACTGATAGAACTCCGAATCCGACGGAAGGACGAACGTCGCTCCCCCGGTCAGCGCTGCCGTGTACGCATCCAGCGTCCTGACGAATCGGAAGAACTCTATGTCCTTGTTGATCGCGGTTCCCAAGATGTCGATGGCCTGAGCTTCGCCTTCACCCCGGATCCCCAGCGCTTCCTGATCGGCTTCGGCGAGGATCGTCCGCTGTTCGCGTTCGGCGTCACCGCGGATCCGGTCTGCTGACTCGGCTCCCTCGGCACGGAACTGGTTCGCGACTCGCGTGCGTTCCGAAACCATCCTCGAATACACGCTGGGTGCCACCTCTGACGGGAAGTCCGCTCTCACGATCCGAACGTCGACCACTTCCATCCCGAATTCACGGGCTTTGATATCGCTGCGTTCCGTTACTTCGGCCATCAGGAACTCACGATTGTCTCTGATGACCTCGATCTGATCGTGCGTCGCCACCTCTTCGCGGAGTTCGGACGTGACGATAGCTTCCAATCGAGCCCTCGCCGCAGCCTCGGTCGTCACCTTCTCGAAGAACGTCTTCGCATCGGTGATCCGATACCGAGCATAGGAATCGATCACCAACGCTTTCTTCTCCTGCGTCAGGAACTCAGATGCGGTGGCATCGAAACGAAGTAGTCGCTTCTCGAGGATGTGGGCTGTCTGAACGAAGGGCGTCTTCAGGTGAAGGCCGGAATTGCTCACCGTGCGTTGGTACTGACCGAATTGGGTGATGATGGCCTGTTGGGTCTGGTCGACCGTATAGAACGTCTGCGTGATTCCTATCAGCGCGGCCACGACGAGGACAGCGACGGGAACAAGAATTCGCATGGCCTAACTCCCCGCCGAGGAGCCGCTCGGTGCGGATCCGGGCAACGTATCCAGTGGGAGGAATGGGAGGGCATTGCCGCCGATGACCGGGTCAACGACGATCACGTTCAGGCCGGGGAGAATCCCCTCCATCGTCTCCAGGTAAAGGCGGATCTTTGTCTCCTCCTCGCGTCCCCGGTATTCACTCAATCTCAGTTCGAACCTGGCGGCTTCACCGGTTGCCTGAGCGATCTGTTCGGCTTTGAACGCCTCGGCGGATGCGATCGTTCGCGCGGCCTGCCCTCTGGCCCGTGGGACGATGTCTGCCTGGACCGCCTGCGCCTCGTTGATGAACCGATCTCGGTCCTCTCGTGCGCTGATAACGTCTTTGAACGCGTCTTGGACCTGGCCCTCTGTCGGCGGCTGGACGTCCTGGAGTTGGACGTTCACAACCTGGATGCCGGTGCCATATGAATCCAGAAGCTGTTGCAGGAGTGCCTGGGTCTCGATTTGCACCTGTTCTTTTTCCGTCGTCAGCACATCATCGATGAGGCGCTGACCAACGACCTGCCGAAGTGCCGACTGGACCGCGTCACGGAGCGTCTGGCCATCTGGAAGTCCGAGCGGGTCCTTGACGTTGAATAGGTACGCTGCGGCGTCACGGATCCGATATTGAACGACGATCTGAACATCGACGAGATTCTCATCGCCCGTAATCATGCGCGCTTCGTCCGAAACCAGTTGGATGATCTGGCTCCCCTCAGTTGCACGGAACCCTACTTCGATGGAGTTGATCCGCTCAACGCTCACGATATCGACACGCTGCACCGGGGCCGGAATCCGCCAGTGGAGCCCTGGTTCGTTTGCGGCAGGCATCACCTTGCCGAACTGACGAACGATGCCGACTTCTCCCGGGTTCACGGTGTAGATACCGGTGGCGAGGTACCCGATGATCGCGATGACAATGACGATGGGAAGGATTCGCCCAAGGCCAAATCTCGGCACACCGCTCACGCTCGGGATCCGCGGGCCGGAATTTCCGCCACCACCACCGCCGCCTCCCGTACCACCAGAGCCGGTCTGGCCTCCACGGAACAGGTCACCAAGACCGCGGAGCATGTCTTGAAGTTCTCCGCCTGGCCTCTCGCTTGGTCGTCGCTGCGGGCCGCGTTGCTCGAAGCCGCCCTGATCTCCCTCTTCGTCTTCGTCCCCGTCATCGCGGCGCTGAGCGGCGAGCAACGGTCGTGGGAAAATCATCGGGCCTCCGGTCGATATCAGTTCAAGTTTCGGCAACGTTACCCCATTCCTACCGGTACATGCCACACAGGCAGGTTCCAGTTCGGCCGATCGTCGACCCCGGGCATGCGATTACTCCGAGCCATCACCACTATCGGGAGCCGTCGTTGTTTCAGCCTGTCGCCGATCGGGAAAGGTCTGGATGATCATTTCCGAGAGGTCCAGCACTCGCATCTGTTCGTCCTGGTTCTTGACCTTCACACCATCCTCGAACATCTGAGCGCAGAACGGACAGGCGGTGGCAATCACGTCGGCTCCGACGTCTACCGCGTGTTGAGTCCGTCGATGGTTGATGTTCTCTCGGCCTGGCCCGTCCTCCATCCACATGTGGCCCCCGCCGGCGCCACAGCAGAAGGCGCGATTGCGGTTCATCTCCATCTCTTCGACGTTCTCGACGCCCGGGATGCCTGCGGCCAACTCGCGAGGGGGGTCATACACCCCATTGTGCCGCCCGAGATAGCACGGGTCGTGATACGTCACCTTTCCGAACGGAGTCTCGGGGCCGCTGCCAAGCTTCAACTTTCCGGCCTTCACGAGGTCCTGGAGGAACTGCGTGTGGTGGACCACCTCGTAGTCGCCGCCGAATTGCGGGTACTCGTTCTTAATCGTATTGAAGCAGTGCGGGCAACCGGTGACGATCCGCTTAATGCTGTAGCGGTTGAGCGTCTCGATGTTCTGTTCTGCCTGCACTTGGTAGAGGTACTCCATACCGATGCGGCGGGCCGGGTCTCCGGTACAGGTCTCCTCATCACCCAGTACGGCCCACTTGATCCCGGACCGGTTGAGGATGCCAGCCATGGATTGGGCAATTCGCATGCTCCGGTCCTCCAGCGAAGCGGCGCAACCGACCCAGTACAGGTACTCGATCTCTTCGGGATGTTCGACGGTGGACATCATCGGGACCTCGAGGTCCTCGGTCCACTCGGTTCGTGAGCGGCTCACGCCCGACCAGGGGTGGCCACGAGTTTCCAGGCTTCGGAGGGCGGTCTCTGCCGTTTCCGGCAGGCGGCCTTCGTTCATAACCAGCGCGCGCCGCATTTCGATGATGGACGGAACGTGTTCGATGAACACAGGGCATGCTTCCATGCAGGCGCCACACGTGACACAGGACCAGAGGTCCTCTTCATCGACAACCTCTCCAGCGGGGGCCTTCACGAGGTCCGCCGGAAGCGCCTCCGCGTCTCCACCAGCCGTCAGTAGTGCCGGGCCGGTTTCCGACATGTAAGTCTTCATGTTCTGAATGACCATCATCGGCGAGAGGCTCTTGCCGGTGATGTTCGCGGGGCAGTTGTCAGTGCAACGAGCGCAACGGGTGCAGGCGTCGCCATCCAGCAGCTGTTTCCACGTGAAATCGCCCAACCCAACGGCACCGAATGTTTCCCGTGTCTCGAGATTCGGGATCGGCTGGAGAATCCCCCGAGATCGCAGGTTTCGGAAGAACCAGTTGGCCGGCGATACCCAGGTGTGAGAGAGCTTCGACAACGTCACCGCCGCGTAGACAAGCGTTCCGAGCACGGTGAACGAGTGCGTCCACCAGAGTCCGAAGAAGACGGTTTCAGCAGTCTCGGCTCTGACTCCGACGACCTCGTAGAAGAACGCCGCGAAAGCAAACCCACCCGGCGACCACATGGCCCAATCGCTGTGAACCAGATATTCAATCCCGAACTTAGTCTCACCGAGTTGGCGGATCCCCTCGAGCGCGAATCCTTCGAACAAGAGGACGATCGCAAGCGTAAGGATTATTCTGTCGTCGAGGATGCCGTTCGAATGCGGTTTCTTGATAAACATCCGGCGATAGACCGCCATCGAGAGACCAACGAAGGCCATGATTCCGCCCAGATCCCACGCCAGAGACGAATAGAGGTACCAGTTGCCGATCGGCCAGGTGATCCGCCCGCTTTCCGACAGGGGATAGAGAAATTCCTCTTCCATCGTCCCAATCGCCGTGCCAAGGAACAGCATCGACGCGCCCCAGAAAATCAGCAAGTGCATGAGCCCGGCATAGCGATCCCTCAGAAATCTCTCATGCCCGTATCCCTGGCTACCGATGAGCCGCGAGAATGCGATTACACGGGTGACCGGGTTCCCCATGCGGTCGACCGGCTGGCCGAGTTTCCACAACATCGCGCGTTGGTAGAGGCGGTAGAAGATGTACGCGACAATGATTGCGGCCAAACCGAACAGCAGCCACTTGAGGTCGCCGATGGTCCAGAGGAATTCCTTCTGTGGCGTCAAGCGTCATACCTCCCGATAGTCAGGCCGCCGAGGTGCCAGACACGGGCTGTAGTATCCCATAAGGATGCGCCGTAGGGGATGACGAACTCCACGAAAGGTTTGGACCAACTGCCACCCGCCCAGACATATCATTCGTTGACACCCTTCGAGAGCCGATGCTATAAAACCGGAGGCCTCATGTCCCGTCAAATGCCATCATTGGAGCGCTAATGCACATCATCGTCACGGTCAAACAGGTGCCCGACCCGGAGGCACCGCAGAGTTCATTCACGGTCGATCGAGCCGCAAAAAAGGTGGTCGTCGCTTCGAGCGTCCCGTCCACCGTCAGCGATATGGACGTCTACGCGACTGAAGCGGCGCTCCTGGTAAAGGATGTGGTCCCGGACACCACTGTCAGCGTACTAAGCCTGGGTGACAGTCACGTGATGGACGTCGTGAAGCGACCGTTGGCGATGGGCGCGGACGCGCTCTACCTGGTCCAGGACGCGGAACTCGCGGGAGGCGACGCCATGGCTATCGCCCACGCGCTGGCTGCGGCCATCCGTAAAATCGGCCCATTCGACCTCATCATGGCTGGGCGGCAGTCCGCTGATCTCGACCAAGGAATCGTCGCCACCGGCGTCGCCATGCTGCTCGGAGTCCCCGTGATGACAAACGCGGTCCGAGTCGCCATGAACGGCGACGCCATCCAAATCGACCGGATCGTTGACGACGGCATCGACACCATTGAGGCCAAGCTTCCCGCGGTCGTCACGGTCAGTAATGAGCTTGGACAACCTCGCTACGCGACGATGCGGGGAATCATGGCGGCACGACGTGTCGACCCGACTGTCTGGTCCCGGGCCGACCTTGAAACCCTCGAATCATCTGAGGCACTGACGACACCCGTCGATCTGTTCGAGCCCGAAAAGTCGAGCAACGTGGAAATCATCGAAGGCGAGAACGCCGCCGACGCGGGTCGGTTGCTCGCGCAACGCCTTCGGACCGAACGGCTCATCTAAACGATCCCAGACCACCCGCACACGGAACGACAAGAAGGAGTGCACACGCATGGCCGGTGAAAGCGGCGTACTGATTATCTGCGAGACCGACCCGAGCGGAGAGCTACGGAGCATCACCGGTGAGTTACTGGCTGCGGCACGTACGCTCGCAGACTCGATGAGCGGCGAAAGCGTTTCCGCGGCTCTGATCGGAAGAGGCGTAGCGGCCAAGGCGCAAGAGGTGATCGCACTCGGTGCCGACACCGTCTATGTCGTCGACGACCCGATATTCGAACACTATCTCAGCGAGACGTTCGTACCGGCAGCCATCGCGGTTCGTGAACAGGCCAACCCGAAGGTGATTCTGATTGGACACACGCCGAACGGCCGAGAACTCGGCCCGAGCCTTGGCTTCCGTTTGGACACCGGTGTTTCGACCGACACCACCGAGGTGAATATCGACCCGTCATCCGGCGGATTGGTCGCGGCTCGGTCGCTTGCCGGTGGTTTGTTCCGGCAGGTGACCGCTTTCAATCGCCTTCCCCACGTGGCGACCGTCCACATGAAGGCATACGACGCCGCGGAGCCGGACGCGGCTCGCACGGGCCAGGTGGTGAATGTCGACGCATCGGTTGACGCATCCCAAGCCCAGACACGTTTCGTTAGCCACACCGAGGTCGCGGTCGAAGGCATCCGGATGGAGGACGCCCGGATCGTAATCACCGGTGGACGCGGACTGGGCAGTTCCGAAGCGTTCGACGATTTGACGAAATTGGCCGACATGACCGGCGGAGCGGTGGGTGCAACCCGCGCAGCCGCGGACTCCGAGTACTGCGGGCAGGACATCATGATCGGAATCACGGGCAGGGTCGTTTCACCCGAGGTGTATCTGGCAATCGCGCTATCCGGGGCCAGCCAGCACATGGCGGGTTGCTCGGGGTCGAAAAACATCGTTGCCATCAATCGTGATCCGGAAGCGAACATCTTCAAAGAGTCGCGTTTTGGTGTCGTCGGCGACTACCAGCAGGTACTACCGGCCTTTATCGAAGAATTGGAGAACTTGGGTACCGCCTAGACGGGCCAACATCCTGTTCTGGTCGCCCTACTCTTCACGACCTATGGATAACGACTTTCGGATTGACCTGGCGGAGGTCGCCAAAAGCATCGAGGGTGCAGAGGTGGTGACGCTCTTCTTCCCGATTCTGCGGAAGACGCTTCTGATCGACATCCGGTTCGACGTCGAGGACGACCCGATGGTCCGTGTGGTTCCAATGGTCAGCGGGCCCGAGGAACGGGTCCAGATGATCCGAAAGATGCGGCCCAACTTTCCGAATCCCGAACGCATAGCTTTCATCCCGTGGCCCAAGTACGCGTCGAGCCTCATTCGATTGGGTGTATATGACGCCCTGAAGAGTCGGCTCGAGCAGAGCGGGCGACAGAAACCGATTGAAAACCTTCGCACGTCGATCCGCGAGCTCGAACAGATGGAGCAGGAAGAACTCGCCGCGGTTCTGACCGGCGAGGGATATCGAATCATCTGGCAGCGGGAAGACCGGCAGTTGAACTGACGCGCGACAGTTACGCCGTTTCCCGCTCGAGGTTCGATTCCTCCACGATCTTCGCCGTCAGATGGGCAGGTACGTCTTCATAGTGCGCGAAGCTCATCGTGTACGATCCGCGGCCCTGAGTCATCGAGCGCAGGTCCGTCGAATAGCGGAGGATTTCCGCCATCGGAGCTTCAGCCTGTACGGTCGTTACGCCATTCTCCGTGTTCATACCGAGAACCCTCGCCCGTTTCCCGTTCAGGTGGCCGATGACGTCTCCGGTGAAGTCGTCCGGGCATATGACTTCCAGGTTCATCACCGGCTCAAGGATGACGGGTTGGGCCTCCTGAATACCTTTTCGTAGCGCCATCGACGCAGCGATCTTGAACGACATCTCGTTCGAGTCCACCGCGTGGAAACTTCCGTCAACAAGCGTCGCGCGGAGGTCCACAATCGGGAAGTGAGCGATCGCGCCCTCGGGCAACGCCTCTCTGATCCCTTTTTCGACGGCGGGAATGAAATTTTTCGGCACTGACCCGCCCACGACCTTGTCGCCGAATGTGAATCCGGAGCCCCGTTTCAACGGTTCGAGTTCGATAACCACGTGACCGTACTGACCGTGGCCTCCTGTTTGTTTTTTGTGCTTGTATTCGGCGCGCCTCGTGATTCGGATGCTCTCTTTGTATGGCACCTTCGGCGTTCCGACTTCCACCTCAACCCCAAATTTTCGGGCAAGTTTTTGCACTGCCACGTCAACGTGGGCATCGCCCAAGCCAGATAGGATCACCTCGTGGGTATCCCCTTCGCGGTCGATCCGCAAGCTCGGGTCCTCGTCCAACAGCCGGGCCAGAGAACTTCCCAGCTTGTCCGTATCGGCCTTTGTTTTCGGTTGCACGGCAACGCTGAAGATTGCTTCCGGGAACTCTAGGTCGGGGAACACAATGTCGGCATCCCGTGTCGTGAGAGTGTCACCCGTCGAGGTGAGCGAGAGTTTCGCAACTGCGCCAATGTCACCGGCGGGTAGAGAATCGATGTTCACGTGATTCTTACCTTGGGCCAACACGACCTGCGCAACGCGTTCCTGTTCTTTCTTGTCTGAGTTCCATACCGGTTGGTTGCTCTTAAACTCGCCGGAGTACACGCGGAAATATGAGAGTTTCCCAACAAAGGCATCGGCGGTCGTTTTAAAGACGAAGGCCGCGAGCGGTCCATCCGAACTGGGCGCAAGCTCGATCGGGTCCCCCCCGGCTCCCCGGACGGACTCGATCGGCGCCGAGACAGGGCCGGGGAGCAACCGCACGATCGCATCCAAAACGGCGTCGACGCCGTGGCCAACGGCGCCGGAGCCTGCCAGGACTG
>JASLZO010000013.1:0-4654 GCA_030754805.1 Dehalococcoidia bacterium | reverse complement strand
AAAGAGTTTTCCGCTTCGGACAGCATCGACCATGGCAGACATCAGTTGATCCGGGCTCAGTTGCTCGCCTTCCAAGAATTTCGTGGCGAGGTCATCGTCGGTCTCGGCCACTGCCTCGATCAGTTGCTCGCGCAAGACTTCGATCTCATCCGAAAGATCAGAGGGGGCGTCCTCCGTCGCTCCGTCCGCGAGATGAGCGCGGCCGGAGATGATATCAACTACGCCTTTGAATTCCTTCTCCGAACCAATGGGCAAGTGAACTGCGACGCACGCCTTCCCGAACCGGGACCGGACGGCCGCCAATGCCGCCTGAAAGTTGGCGTTCTCTCTATCCATCTTGTCGATCATCACGAGCCGAGGCTTGGACCCAGCTTCCGCTTGTTTCCACATCATGTCTGTTCCGACCTGTGGACCGGTCGACGCGTCAATGAGAACGAGAGCGCCATCCGCAACACGGACCGCTCCGATGGTCTCTCCTACGAAGTCGAGGTATCCAGGCGGGTCGAGCAGGTTAATCTTGTGATCCTTCCACTCGATGGGCAGGACCGAGAGGTTCACCGAGCCGCCGCGGCGTTCTTCCTCTGGCTCATAGTCTGAAATCGTTGAGCCGTCTTCAACCCGGCCCAATCGATTGATGGCCCCCGTCCGTAGCATCAGCATTTCCGCAAGCGAAGTCTTTCCGTCTCCACTGTGCGACAACAGCACCGTATTCCGTATCGCCTGGCTCGGGTAGTTGCGCATGAAGATCCCCACATCTCAGGTTTGGACGAGTACGGGGACATTCTATTCCCGGACCCCAAAGATACAAGCCAGAACGATGAGCGATTCGACCCGCAGACTCACACCTTCGTAGACTGGCGATATGCGCACGAACGGACTGAAACTGAGCTTCTTGCGTCGGTTGGCAGTCGCAAACGTGTTGATGTTGATCGTCGGGCTTGGCATGGTCGGCGGCGACCATTCGGGACCCGCCGAGAGTGTCGGGATCACCGCCGCCGCCGAGCACCGATTCAACCTAGCAACCTGGGAACTCGGACATCTGGGTTCTCTCATGTCGACCAGGAGCAGCGACGACACGGAGGCGGTCGAGCGTTACTTCGAACTAGCTGAAGCGAGACGCTGGCAGGATCAGCACCTGCTGAGGGCGGTCTCCACAAGAGCTTCATCCACCAGCAATGAGGCTTCGGCGGCTCGAGCGGAACGAGTCCGTCTCACGGTTGAGATGGAGGCGCTCGAAGGCGATACCGTCTCATCCATACGTTCGATCGTGAGCAGAATTTTGATCGAAAAAGGACTCACGACGAACTTTCCAGGGTTCGGTAAGAGGTTGTTCCCGCCGGTTTCGTTCGCATTCGAAGATCTGCCCCGCGTGTTGGTGGTGTCGCGGCGTGACCGCATCGACCTGCTCGACACGGTCGTGCTGCGGCCCGACATAACCACCGAGGGCATGGAATCAATCGAAGAGGGTCTTGCGCGACGGGGTCTCTCGGCCGTCGTTGACCGTATCAGCGGCATGGCGACCTATCCATCGTTGGTCCGCGAAGACCAGAGCTTGCGACAGGCAATCTCCACGGTCGCCCACGAATGGGTGCACCACTACCTCTTTTTCCGTCCTCTCGGACAACGGTACACGGCCGGAAACGAACTGACGACAATCAACGAAACATTCGCGAACATCGTGGCCGCGGAGATCATGGCTTCCCACTTCGGGGAAGACCCGCCATCGTTCAGCGCGCCCCTCGAACCAGCGGAGTCGGTCGCGGTCGAGGGGCGTTTCGATGCGAACCGATACCTCCGGGAAACTCGAGTGCGAACCGACGAACTGCTCGCGGAAGGCCGCGTGGAAGAGGCAGAGGCGTATATGGAGCATCGGCGAGTCGAACTCGCGGTAAACGGGGTGTTCATCCGGAAGTTGAATCAGGCGTTCTTCGCGTTCCGCGGTGCGTATGCAGACTCGCCGGCGTCCATCAGTCCGGTATTTCGACAGTTGACGCTCCTACGTCGAGCGGAACCCACCTTGAAGTCATTCGTCGACTCGGTCGCGGGCATCAGGTCGCCGAAAACATTGGAGATTCTCGTCGCGGAAAAGTCCGGCTGACCGAGGGAGTCCGACCACCGGTTGAGCCGCGTAGCCACCGAGCCGTAAGATGACGCAACCCCAACCGCGCCGATGACACAACCTCTCCAAACTGAACCCCCGGTCGCCTCTTCCTTGCAAAGGGTCTCTGGCGCGTACTGGGAGGTGCTCAAGCCCCGAGTCACCGTATTGCTTACGTTCTTGGGCGCGGCGGCGGCCACGGCCGCGAGCGGGGCCGACCCGAGCCAGTCGGGCAGGGTGTTGGCCGTTTCGTTCGCGATCTTCCTGGGCAGCGGAGGAGCGAACGGGCTCACGAACTACCTTGATCGGTCATTAGACACAAGGATGCGCCGAACCCAGGGTAGGGCGATCCCCAGTGGCCGTATCGGGAACCCACGGAATGCCCTGTACTGGTCGTTGGCATGGGCCGCAGCGGGGACCGCACTTGGCTTCTACATGCACCCGCTCGTCGGTTCGGCCGCAGTGGCAGGTATTTGTGCATCAGTCGTGTTCCGCAAAACGGAAGCAACGCATATCCTTGGAGGCGTCGCCAGTGCCGCCCCGGTCGCGGCGGGTTGGCTGGCAATGGATCCAAACGCCGGAATGACGATGATGATGCTCCTCGTGTTCGTGGTGGCATGGGTGGTCCACCACGTCTGGGTCATCATGTTGTTCTACAAGCCGGATTACCTACAGGCAGGTATCCAGATGTTCCCTCTCCGCTCAGTTGAGGCGCGAGTGATGCCTGTCTTCATCGGCCTTGCTATGGCGTTGGTGATGTTGAGCATGGCAACCGGTATCGCGGAAGGCGCCCGATGGGGGTTCTTCGTCATCGTCGGTGCGTTCTCTGTCTACAACTTGTGGGGAACGGCCCAACTTGGCCGAAACGAATTGACGCATGCGGTCCGGCGACGCAGGTTCAAAACGGCCAGTTACAGCCTGTTGTGTGGCGTGTTCACCGCGCTCGTGTTCGATGCAATCATTAGCTCGTTGGCCTCCGGGTAGACCGACATTGGGTTCGTTATCGATCACAGTCACCGCAGTCGGGGGCGCCGAACGGGTGACTGTGGAGGCCCAGATCGACCGTCGGGCTACCCATCTCGTCCTCCCCAGCGACGTTATCGCCAAAATCGGCGCTCGACCGTCGGAAGCAAGACGGTTCAAACGGTCCGACGGTCGCAGGGTAAATGTCCCGTTCGGCCCAATCGAATTGACGCTCGGCAATCAGACATCCAAGGTTGATTGTATCCATGCCGAGAACGGCGCGACCCCGGTCATAGGGAACCAGGCCCTTGCGCCATTCGGACTGATGGTAGATGCGTACACCGGTGAAGTGGTTTCGATCGCATCCGAGCTGCTTCGTTCCGAAGGCGTGGGTCGACCGGCCATCAACGAACGATGAGCGGTTATTTCCGCGTCCAAAGAGGGGGCACGGTTTCAACCAGGCCCCGCCGTGGAGTGCTATCGACCCCACATGGTGACGTCGAGACCCCCGCTTTCATGCCTGTCGCAACCCAGGCGTCGGTCAAAGCCCTCGCACCGGAAGACCTCCGCCGGATCGGATGCGAGATTTTCATCACCAACACCTACCACCTGTCATTAAGACCGGGCGTGGAGACAATCGAGACTCTCGGAGGCCTTCACGCGTTCACATCATGGGACGGGCCGATCGCAACCGACTCGGGCGGCTTCCAAATCTCGTCCCTCGCGCGCCTGACGCGTATCTCCAACGAGGCAGTCACTTTCAGGTCGCATATCGATGGATCACCGTTCCATCTTTCGCCTGAAAGCGCGGTAGCTCTCCAGGAACGGATGGGGTCCGACCTCCTGATGTGCCTTGACCATCCGCTCAGTTACGGAGCAGATGAAGACGCCGTGCGCGACGCGACGCAACGGACGCATCTATGGGCGGAGCGATGCGTTCGCGCTCACCGAGGGCCAGGTCTGCTCTATGGAATTATCCAGGGCGGCACGTCAGCGGAACTCCGCGTCGAGTCGGCCGAGTTTACGGCCGGGCTCGACGTACAGGGATTCGCCATCGGTGGACTTAGCCTGGGTGAGCCCAAAGAACTCATGTGGGAGATGGTGGACGAAGTGATGGCGCTCCTGCCGCCGGACAAACCCGTCCATCTTCTGGGCGTTGGATCCCCTGACGACCTAATCGAAGGCGTCGCAAGAGGAATCGACACGTTCGACTGCGCCTTGCCAACTCGTGTCGCGAGGAACGGGGGCATCTACACGCACGAGGGTCGGACATACATCTCTTCGAATCGCTTCCGGGATCTTGATGCGCCCCTTGTCTCAGACTGCGATTGTTGGACTTGTACCCGCTTCTCCGCCGCCTACTTGCACCACCTGTTCCGAGCCAAAGAGCTCCTGGCTCACCGGCTGGCGAGCATCCACAACCTGCACTTCGTTCTGTCGCTCCTTGACCAGGCGCGCACGGCTATCACAAACGGGACATTCCCAGTGTTCAGATCGCGATTCGCGTCCCGTTTCCACCCGCCGGACGGCGATATCCGCGAAGCGCAGCGGGAGCGATACAACCGGTCGCCCCGGGTCCGAGCCCGACTCGAG
>JASLZO010000139.1 GCA_030754805.1 Dehalococcoidia bacterium | reverse complement strand
CCACTGCAGGGCCTCATCCAGCAGCCATTCACACGCGCCGCCCGTGAGGCCGATCGCCTGGACCTCATCGGCAACCCCTCCGGCCAGATCAGCGGGATGCTCACGGAGCGCAAGCCGGCCAGGGAAATACTCATGAACATGGTCGCCGAGGCCGAAGAGCAGATCGGAGCCCTCCAGGCCAACCTGAACTAACCAGGCCTCTCTCCGAAAGAAACGCCGCCTAGCCCAGCGCGGCGTTTCTTGAGTGGCGGCTGTGGTCGCCGATCATTCGCCCATCACCTGCAGTACTACTTCCCGGGTGCGCGGCGGCGTGTCGAAGTCCATCATCACCACCCGCTGCCAGGTGCCTAACGTCATGCATTTGTCGACGAACGGCACTACCAGCGATGGCCCAAGCGTTGATGCGCGCACGTGCGCGTGACCGTTGTCTTCACCCGGCACAAGGTGGTGCTTATACGCGGCCTCCCGCGGGGCGAGGCGGTCCCAGAACTGTTCGTAGTCGTCGACCAGGCCGGGCTCGACCTCGATAATCGTCACGGCCGCAGTCGTGTGCTTGACGAACACCGTCACGGTCCCGGCGTCGAGACTCGTCTCCCGGATCTCGTCGGTCACCCGATCCGTCAGGTCGCTCAGGCCACCGCCACCATTGCTCTCGACGCGCAGCGTCCGGAGTACCACCGTCACGGTCAGTTCCCAGGTCCTTTCGAAACTCCTCGATCCCCGATAGCGTTGTGCATGAAATCACAAAGTCGGCGCCAGTATCGTGTCGGCCCAGTGGATCTCGTTCAGGTCGAACCCCGGCCCCTGGGTGCATATCAGTTGCGGGCCATCGTCGGTCGCCACCGCGCACCCCTGGCATATCCCGAACCCGCACCCCATCCGGCTCTCCAGTAGCACCATCGTCGGGGCCGTCAGGGTTCCCTCCGACCGCATCCGTGCGAGGGCCTTGAGCATCGGGGTCGGCCCACAGGCGATCACTTGGTCCACATCCTTTTGGGCATCGATCAACAGGTGAGTCACCGGCGACCGAACACCGGCCGATCCATCATCGGTCGCCGTCTTTTCCACGACTTCCGACGGTAGCAGTCGTGATGGATACAGCCGCCACGCGTTTCTCGCCCCTGCGAGAAGCGTCATCCGCCACTCGCGTTCCACCCCTACTTCGATCAGGGACGTCACCGAGGCGACCCCGACTCCACCCGCGACGAACACCACGTTCGCCTTCGGTTCCGGCAATACGACCGGCATACCGAGAGGTCCAAGCAGATCGAGTTGAGTACCAGCATCGAATGAGGACAGCAGCCGCGTCCCACCTCCATGGGCCTGGAACAGGAGAGAAACGCTGTCTGCGGCACGGTCGATCCCATGGAGGGCCAGCGGCCTCCTGAGGAAATATGTCGGCACCGACAGGGTACGAGACGTCGTGACCTGCACCATCACGAACTGCCCCGCTTCGGCGACCTGCGCCATCTCCGGCGCGTAGAGATGCAGCAAGAACAGCTCCTGCGCGACCTCTTCCAGGCTGGAAACTGTTGTCCGGTGGGTCGGTCGGGTATCTCCGCTCATACGGTCGACTCTCCGACGTATTCCTCTAGCCGTTTGATGTGATAGGTGTGTCCGCCCTCTCCATCGTGGTCGGCCCCGGTCAGCGCGTCCACGGCCACCCGGAACGTATCCAGGCTCGTGTAGCAGGGGATACCAACCTCCGCCGCTGCGCGCCGGATCTCGAATCCGTCGTGCAGCGGCATCCGATGGCCCGTCATCGTGTTCACGACCCCTTGAATCGTCCCTTCGCTGATCAGGTCCACCGTCGTCCCTGTTCCTCCATCGCTGAACTTGCCAGGGACGCCGGCAATCGGGATACCGACCGCCTCCATGATTGCGGCCGTCCCCTCGGTCGCGTAGATTCGATATCCGTGTTCGGCGAGCTTCCGGACAATCGGGAGTGCCTCCGGCTTGTCACGGTCGCCCACGCTCACCAGCACCCCGCCGGAACCCGGCATCATCAGGCTGGCAGCCTGAAGCGCTTTGAACAGTGCGGGTGCCAGCGCTGTATCGACGCCCATCACCTCGCCGGTCGATTTCATCTCCGGCCCCAAGTACGTGTCGACCCCGACCAGCTTCGCCATGGACGAGACCGGTGCCTTCACGGCGACGAGGTCACGCTTCGGCCAGAGCCCACTCTGGTACCCGAGTTCCGAAAGAGTGCGGCCGCGCATCACCTTCGTCGCCAGATTTACCAGTGGAACACCGGTGACCTTTGAAATGAACGGCGCCGTTCGGCTCGAGCGAACGTTCACCTCCAGTACGTAGACGGTCGACGATGCACCCGACCCATCATCCGTATCGTTCGGCATGACGACGTACTGGATATTCATCAGCCCGACGATCTCAAGCTCCCGCCCAAGCTGGAGCGTGTAGTCGACTATGGTCGCTTCCTCGTCCGCGGTGAGTGAAATCGTAGGGTAGACGCCCATGGAGTCGCCGCTGTGGACGCCGGCACGCTCGATGTGCTCCATGATTCCCGGGATCAGGACATCAGTTCCATCGCTGACCGCATCAACCTCAATCTCTTTCCCCTCGATGTACTTGTCCACCTGGACCGGTCGGTCTCGACTGAATTCGGTGGAGGTCGTCACGTACCGGGTCAACTCTGCGGGAGTGTGGACGATCTCCATAGCTCGTCCGCCCAAGACGTAGCTCGGCCGGACGAGCACGGGATAGCCCACCGCCCTCGCCACGGTTAGCGCGTCCTCGACCGAGGTGACGCCGGCCCCCGGCGGCCGTGGTATGCCCATATTCGTCACGAATTCGTCGAACCTTTGTCGGTCCTCGGCCCGGTCGACGCTGTCGGGGGTCGTTCCCAGAATCCGGAACCCACGGCGGCTCAGAGGTGCAATCAGATTGATCGCCGTCTGCCCGCCGAACTGGGCTGCGGTCGCCGGGACCTCGACCTCCGGTTCGCCGTCCTCGCGAAGTCCACTCTCGTTCTCGATCACGCTCGCGACGCCCTCTTCGTCCAACGGCTCAAAGTACAGGCGATCCGACGTATCGAAATCCGTCGATACCGTCTCGGGGTTCGAGTTGATCATCACGCTCGCGACGTCCTCTTCCTGGAGCGCCCACGCGGCATGAACGGAGCAGTAGTCGAACTCGATCCCCTGGCCAATCCGGATGGGCCCGCTGCCTATCACCACCGCTGATTCGCGGCGCAGCGGCGGCGCCTCATTCTCGTCCTCGTACGTGCTGTAGAAGTACGGCGTCACCGCCTCGAATTCGGCCGCGCACGTGTCGACCATCTTGTAGACAGGCCGGATCCCCCATTCGCGGCGAAGCTCGCGCACCTGCTCCGGCAACCGATCCGCCAGCGTCCCGATCTGCGTATCTCCGAATCCCATCCGTTTTGCATCGCGCAGCAGCCGTCTCGTGAGCGTTTCGGACAGCAGGCGTCCCTCCATCGCGACCACGTTCGCCAGCCGGTTCAGGAACCAAGGGTCGACTCCCGTATGGGCCGTGATCTCATCGGGTGCGACCCTGCGCCTGATGGCTGCCAGGAGACCCCATAGGCGGACGTCATTGGCCTGCAGCGGTAGCGACGATAAGGGGTCTTCTTCATCCCCAGAGGTCGGTGCCGCCCAGGAGGGGTCCTCCCACTGCGCCCCGCTGTTAGTCAACTCTAGGGAACGGATCGCCTTCTGCAACGACGCCTCGAACGTCCTGTCGATCGCCATCACTTCGCCCGTCGCCTTCATCTGCGTCCCCAACGATCGGTCTCCTGAGGGGAACTTGTCGAACGGCCATCGCGGGATCTTCACGACGCAGTAGTCCAACGCCGGTTCGAACGCCGCCGTCGTCTTCTCCGTCACCGCGTTCGGGATCTCGTCCAGGCGGCGTCCAACGGCGATCTTCGCCGCGACTCGGGCGATCGGGTATCCCGTCGCCTTCGACGCCAGTGCGGACGACCGGCTGACCCGGGGGTTCACTTCGATGACGTAGTACTTGGAGTGAGTGTATCCGGCGAACCGTTCGCTCTCAGCCACCAGCGGATGGGGCTC
>JASLZO010000138.1 GCA_030754805.1 Dehalococcoidia bacterium | reverse complement strand
TGATCGTTCGCCGCGCTCAGAACGATGCCCAACGGAACTCCATGCCGCGTCACGACCGCGTGGAGCTTCGTCCCCATGATCTTCTTGAACCCGTCGTAGCCGACGCCCTGGCCCCCTTTTTCGCCGCCACCGTGCTGGAATCCAGCGCGGCTTCCGTCGGCTCCAACTCGCCCGACCGGTACGCCTCATTCAGACACTCGCGCCACAGACGCTCCCACACGCCCGCCTGCTCCCACTGCTTCAGTCGCCGCCATGCCGTCTTGTGAGAACCGTAGACAGCGGGCATGTCCATCCACCGGCAGCCCGACAACAGGACGTACAGAATCCCGTTGAGCGTCCCTCGGTCGTCGGCACGTGGACGGCCCCTCTTCGCTGTGGGAGGAAGATGCGGTCGTATCCGTGCCCATTCCTCATCGGCCAGTTCACGAAAGCGCATGATTCCTGCTCCTGGTTGTTGCCCAGGAGAAGTCTATCATGTCCCAGTACCGATTTTGAGATGAGTTCTTGGCGAATCAAAAGTACAAGACACAGACACGAAATAACGTGGTCGAGCACTAGTGCAACCTACCTACGGGCTGCTGACGACGGCTGAAGCGGGCGTGCAACCTGCGGTGGGACTGCCGATAGCGGCTGTTATGTCACACGTTGTGATTGACAGCTACCACCGACTCGCCGCTCACAAGGTGGGAGGCGCCAGCAAGGCCGGCTGCAGCTGCGTGAGTCCTGGAAGCGGTCAGCAGGCGCCGTGAGGTCGACACGCAGCACGGTGTGTGCGTTGACGCCGATCCCGTGCTCGTACGTCCTCGCGCCCAGGCGCAACGGCGTTCCGGCGGCGCACCGGCCAACCTTCGTGTCCCCTTGGCCGTCCTCGTGAACAACGTAGAGCCGATCGGCCGCGGTCGGCGTGGGGCTTTCTCCGAAGACGGAGAGTCCCCACGCTTCGTTGAACGCTATCTCGGTTTCGGGACGGTTCGTCTGCTCAGGCGCGTGCTTATTTATCGGGACCTCCCCAGGGCCATGGACGTCTGGGTTCAGACGTCCATGGCCGCCGCGGTCACTTCGCCTTTTCGTAGGTGATCACCAGCGAACGCCTTGTGTGCTCGATCGTGATGTCGAGGTCCGCGAGGTCGCCGCCTTGCACGGTCTTGGCCATGACCGGGTCAGGCGCCTCGAGATCCCGGTAGGCGACTCGGTAGGTCGCATCCGAATCGATCTGCCGGAGAGCGACGTCCGCGGTCTGATAGGGGCTGCCGGGACGCCGCAGTGCCACGACCGCACCACGTTCCAGATCGCTCCGATGCACCTGGTAGGCGACCCAGTCTGTCGCGTCGTTGGTCGGCGTGATCAGCGGGTAGAAGTCTCCGTAGAAGAGGGGCCGCAACTGGCGGAACTCGTCGAGGAGCCACCGGATCTTCGTCGGGTCGAACTTGGGCTCCCAGGTCTCGATGTCCCAGAAGAGGACGAAGTAGACACCGGCCGCGAGCTTCGCGCGGGACTTGTAAGGGTCGTCGTAGGCCCAGCCGCCGCTGTGGCCCGGGAAGTACAGGTTCAGCATGGTCTGCAGGCCGGACTCGCTGTCCCACCCGTCCGTGCGCCAGAAGGCCATTGACCGACTCACCATCTCGATGTCCAGACGGCGCCCGCCGCTCGAGCAGTTGTCGATCAGCAGACCCGGTATCCGCTCAACGAGGTCGTCCCAGAACTGATAGAGGCCCTCGATGTGGCGGATCTCGTTCATCCCCTGCCGGTCGGGCGCATCGTTGTCCCGCCAGAACCTGAGCGGATCCATGTTGAAGTCCTGGCGATAGATCGTGATCCCGCTCTCGTTGATGAAGTCGACCAGGTAGTCGGTGAGCCACTGCCGGGCCTCCGGATCTCCGAGCTTGAAGAGGCCACCATCGGCGCCTCCCCACACGAAGTCGGGACGCTCGCGAGCGGCGACCGAGTCCGCATCGACGCGCTCCGGCTCAAACCAGACGAGGTAGCCGAGCCCCATGTCTCGGAACGCGTCCCCGACGGGACCCAGCCCTTCTGGGAAGCGCTTGGGATCCGCTTTCCACGTCCCGAGCTCGGAGTTGATGTTCCCCGGCCCCCTGATTGAGTACCAGCCGGCATCCATCCAGAAGCACTCGGTCTCGATGCCGTGTTCGCGGAACTTCTCCGCGAGAGTGATGACCCGTTCGGGCGTCGAGATGGTGGACTCGGCGAAGATCCACGACCCGCCGCAGAATATCGGAGGTACGGCCGGCTCACCGTTCTGTTGCGGGTGGTGGTAGGCGAGGATGAACCGCCGCCAGGCGTTCTGGCCCTCGAGCCAGTCGGCGTCCTCCCAGTGCTGCATGACGATACTGGGCGTGCGGATGCTCTCACCGGGGCGGAGCTTGAGATGGGTTAGCTCCATCCCCGCTGCCAGACGGCAGCCCTCCTCCTCGTTGTGCTCGATTGTGGCCGCCCATTGGCCCGTCCACCCGATTGCGACGATGATGCCCTGCCCGTCGAACTCCACGTTGTACCACGGCAAGGAGTCCTGACTCGACCGTCCCCCTGAGGTGCCCAACTCCTTCTTCGCACCTTTGCCGAGGACGTCCTGCACGGGCATGAAGTCTGTGTCGATCGCCAGACTCCCGCGGGAATGATGAAGGATCACCGAGTCCGAGGCGTTATCGACCGCCATATCCAGAGGCAGGATGTCCTCGATGATCGGCGTGTCCTTGTCGCCCGTGTTGGTGAGATGCAGGACCCATTCGATCGCCGGGGAGTCCTGGTAGGCGATCGCTTCACAGCGCACCTCCAGACCCGTTGCGGGATCAGTGAACGTGCAGACGCGCTCCGTGCGGAAGTGATCCAGTCCACGCGCGGCCGTTGTCGCGTCCCACGTCCCAAGTAGGTCTCCGGACTGCCGCCCGTCGTAGACGAACGAGAACGGGATCGGCGCAGTGTCGGTGCCGATGTCTGTGACTTCGTCGGGTCGGATCATCTTCTGGCCTGTCCTCGATTGTGGGGGTCAAGAACTCAGTGTGTAGGTTGATGAGGTTGGGGGCTCTAGTCGGTCTTCTCGTAGGTGATGACCGTGGAGCGCCTTGTGTCGTCGATTGTGATGGCCAGATCCGTGAGCTCGTCGCCTCGCAGGTTCTTCGTGACCACGGGCTCGGAGGCGAGCGGGTCTCTCGGAAGGCCGCCCGGTATGTGAATGTCACGTAGACGGACCTTCGCCATTGGGTAGGGGCTCTCGGGACGCCGGAAGGCGATTACAGCGCCGCGCCCGAGGTCCTCCCGATGGACTTGGTAGACCACCCACTCCGTCGGAGAAGTCGTCGGCGTGTGTGAGTGGGTAGAAGTCGCCGTACCATAGTGGACGCAACTCGCGGAACTTCTTCGCGAGAGTGGTCACCCTTTCGGGCGTCGAGATGGTGGACCCCTCGAAGATCCACGACCCACTACACCGAGATTTCTCAGATGACCGACGCAACACCAAATCGCACGATTGCTTCCAGTGAGAATATCTGAGATGAACCTCCAACGCACACCAGATGCATCGGTCCGTGGGCGGGAACTATCCTTCTTGGACTTCGACCCGAATGGTGGTTCGACGGAAGCCCCCGACTTCGGCCACCGATACAACGCGGACATGGAGATCCAGCTCGCGTGGCCCGTCCCCTGACGCTGCCGGGACTTCAACTTCCTGTGTCTTGATTGACCTACGATAATGGCGCAGTTTCTTTGGTTGGGGACGCTCGACCAAAGGAATGAGAGGGTGAATCTGGTTTACTTCCGATAATGCCTAATATGTCACACTCTCAAGCCGCCCCCAGCCCGACCCATACGACATGTGGTGTACCTGCCCCCGGATCCGCCCGCCGTTTTTTGGCAAGTCTGCAGACAAAACGCACCCCTCAGCCCGATCTACATGTCGTAGGTCCCACCGGCAAGTTCGCCAGAAAAAACGAGCGCCTCAGCGCCGATTTGCGGCGTTTTCAGGACCCCGGATAGGCTGAGGGTACATCAGCGCCTTCCGGAAGCGCTCAGAGGGGCGATACGGGCGTTGTGTGCGGTTTGATCAGTCACGGAACGGGATTGCG
>JASLZO010000137.1 GCA_030754805.1 Dehalococcoidia bacterium | reverse complement strand
CGAAACGGACTTCGTTGCTCGGACGGACGAATTCAAGAACCTTGCTCATGACCTCGCGTTGCAGGTGGCAGGGATGAACCCACAAGTCGTGGATGACGAGAAACCCTTGGACGACCTCGATTCGAGTGATGGCGAGCCGCGCCTGATGCACCAGCAGTTCGTCAAAGACTCCAGCAAGACGGTTCGTGATCTTGTGTCGGATGTCACGGCACGGGTGGGCGAGAACGTCGTCGTGAGGCGTTTCGTCCGATTCGAAGTCGGATCAACATAGCCGGAGGATCCCGCCGATGAGTGGGTCCCGCTTTCGCCGGGTGCTGCTGAAAATCAGCGGCGAGTCGCTGATGGGTGACAAGCCTTACGGCATAGACGTGGACGTCGTACAGCAGATCGCGCTTGAGATTAAGGATGTCCAAGAGGCTGGCACGCAGGTCGGTGTCGTGGTGGGCGGCGGTAACATTTGGCGCGGTGCGACGGCGGAGGAAGCCGGCATGGAACGGGCCACCGCTGACTATGCTGGGATGCTTGCTACGATCATCAACGGATTGGCGCTCCAGGACGCTCTAGAGAAAGTCGGAGTGACAACACGGACCCAGTCGGCAGTCACCGTTCAAGCAGTGGCAGAGCCCTATATCCGACGCCGCGCGATTCGCCACATGGAGAAGGGACGGGCGGTCGTGTTTGCCGCCGGTTCCGGAAATCCATACGTCACGACCGACACCGCCGCGGCGTTGCGGGGCGTCGAGATCGGCGCCGAGGTCCTCCTCATGGCGAAGAACAATGTGGACGGCATCTATGAAGCCGACCCTCACCTCCATCCGGGCGCGCAGCGGTATCCCACGCTGAGTTATATGGATGCGCTGAACAAACGGCTGGACGTGATGGACTCTACGGCGCTCACACTTTGCATGGAAAATGGCCTGCCGATCATAGTTTTTGACCTGTTCATCGCCGGAAGCTTGCAACGGATACTCATGGGCGATGACGTTGGTACGCTCGTGAACGAAACAGGTTCGGGTGAGCCGGTCAGTTCGGCCCAAAGGACGGAGGGCGCACCATGACACAACAATTGCTCGATGACGCAGAGAAGCGCATGCAGAAAACTCGGGAAGTCCTGGAGCGAGAGTTGGCCTCTATCAGGACGGCACGGGCTTCCCCATCGTTGGTGGAAGATTTGCCCGTCGACTACTACGGCACCCCTACCCCGCTCAAGCAGATCGCTTCGATTAGCGCGCCCGAGCCGCGGATGCTGATGATTCAACCATGGGACCGAGGATCCATCCCCCAGATCGAGCGCGCCATATCGAAGTCTGACCTGGGCCTGTCTCCGGTCGCGGATGGCGCGCTGCTGCGGCTTCCGATCCCCACGCTCACCCAAGAGCGAAGGCAAGATATGGCGAAGCTGGTGCGCAAACGAGTCGAAGACGATCGCGTTGCGGTCCGCAACGTCAGGCGAGACGCGCTGGATCACCTCCGAAAGTTGGAGCGAGACAAAGGCGTGTCTCAGGACGAGGAACGGCGGTCCCAGGACCTGCTTCAAAAGCTGACCGACCGGTACGTTGGGGAATTGGACAAACTCGGTTCGGCGAAAGAGGCCGAGGTGATGGAGGTCTAGCGGCCGGTTTCGGCGCGGACACTCTGACCGTATCCATCCTTGGCGGAATCGATGAACAAGCCGGGTGCCGCCCCGCGTCATGTTGCGGTGATTATGGACGGGAATGGCCGTTGGGCGGAGGCTCGTGGTCGGCCTCGGGTGGAGGGTCACCGGGCGGGGCTGGATTCGCTCCAGGACATCTTGCAGGCTTTCGGAGAGCGCGGAGTCGAGTACGTAACCCTGTACGCGTTCTCGACCGAGAACTGGGCGCGTCCCCTCGACGAGGTCGAGGGGCTGATGGATCTCCTGGCGGACGCCATCGAGCGCCAAACCGGAACGCTTCATGCGCGTGGTGTCAGGATCCTCCACCTTGGCCGGATGGACCGTCTCGATGAGAAACTGGCCCGATCCATCGAGCGCACCGTCGCGCTCACGAAGGAGAACACAGGGCTGACCCTGTCTGTGGCGTTCGACTACGGCGGGAGGGACGAACTCCTCGAAGCAATCAAAGAGATCGTGCGCCAGGGGCATAAACCTGAAGACATAGATGAACACTTGATAAGCCGATACCTCTACACGGCTCAGGTCCCGGACCCGGACTTCCTGATCCGTACGGGTGGGGAGATGCGGCTCAGCAATTTCCTTCTGTGGCAAGCGGCGTACACGGAGTTTTATTCGACGAAGGTGCTCTGGCCCGACTTCGGCCCCGCCGATGTGCACTCCGCCCTGGATGCCTACACGGCGCGAGAAAGAAGATTCGGGACGGTGGCATCGGAGGCGTGAGTTCGTGACCGCGGATGTTGGAGCCGTGGTTCGTGACACCGGCAGGCTTCGATACCGGGTCGGCACCGCGGTAGTCGGACTTCCCGTCCTCCTGCTCGCCGTATGGTTCGGCGGACTAATCCTTGCGTCGGTTGCCGTGGTCGTGGCGATTCTTGCCGCAATCGAGTTGAGACGGTTACTGCCCGGACCCGGTGGCCCATTGCTGGCGATCTCGGTTGTTGGCGCATCGGTTCTGATCTTCACTTCCGCGGTCGGAACGCCGCTGTGGCCCCACTTCGCGACCGGTTCTGCAGCCGTGGGGCTGCTGTCGTGGGTCACGTTCCACCGCGGAGAACGGGAATCGATGCCGACCCTGTCACGAGTCTTGAAGGCGATAGGCCCCTTGTACCCTGCCGCTTTTCTGGGGCTGGGGCTAGGTATACATATGCTCGTGTTCGGACCCGAAATCGGCGCGGTGGACGCGGGAAGAAACTGGCTCCTGTTCTCGCTGCTGCTCGTGTTCACCTCGGACACCTTTGCCTTCTTCACCGGTCGAGCGATCGGCTCCCGGCGCCTCGCACCGAGAATCAGCCCCCGGAAGACCTGGGAAGGGGCGATCGGGGCCCTGGTAGGGTCAGCATCGACCAGCGCCGTCCTTTCGCCGCTCCTTCCCCTTCAATCCGACCACCTGCTCGGCCTGACTGCTGCGGGAGAGGTGATGGCCTTCGGCGTGATTGGAGCCGGCGTCTCCGTCCTTGCCCAGGGAGGGGACCTGTTCGTGTCGGCACTGAAACGGGCGGGCGGATCCAAGGACGCTGGGGAATTGCTGCCCGGGCACGGCGGAGTCATGGACCGACTGGATTCCATCCTTCCGGTTCTGCCCGCTGTGTACTATGGACTCCTATGGGCCAGCTAGCGCGTCGACTCGTCGTTCTTGGTTCCACGGGGTCCATCGGTACACAAACGCTCAGCGTAGTCCGTTCGCACGCTGACTCCTTCGAAGTCGTGGGGCTCGGTACGGGTCATGGGACCGACGGTTTTCGTGACCAGGTGCGAGAGTTTGCGCCGCGCCTCGTTTCAACAGCCGCGGCCGAACCTTTCTCGATTGAGTCTGCCGAAGCCGTTTCGATGACGGAATTGGCATCGGCCTCAGACGCCGATCTTATCGTCGTCGCGATTCCGGGATTGGCTGCCCTTGATCCAACGCTCGCCGCGATCAGAGCCGGAAAAGACGTCGCACTCGCCAGCAAAGAGGCCCTAGTGGTCGCGGGTGGACTCGTCATGGCCGAGGCCGCGCGTCGCGGCGTCTCCATCTTGCCGCTCGATAGCGAACACAATGCGATCTCGCAGTGCATCCGTGGCGAGCCCGATGGCTCGATTGCCGGGGTGACGCTCACGGCGTCGGGCGGCCCGTTCCGTGAGCGAAGCCGGGCGGAGATCGACGCTGTGACGCCAGCACAGGCGCTGGCTCATCCCACATGGAAGATGGGGCCCAAGGTCACGATCGACTCGGCGACGCTGATGAATAAAGGGTTCGAGGTGATCGAGGCCCACTGGCTCTATGCGATGCCGTACGAGCGCATCCAGGTGGTGCTGCACCCGCAAAGCATCGTTCATTCCCTCGTGGAATTCGTGGACGGGAGTGTGAAAGCTCAGCTATCCAACCCCGACATGCGGTTGCCGATCCAGTACGCGCTCGCATATCCAGGCAGAATCAGCATCCCGGAAGGTTCACGACGACTCCCGATCA
>JASLZO010000136.1 GCA_030754805.1 Dehalococcoidia bacterium | reverse complement strand
AACGTACATGTCCATGGCGTCGCGACCAAGCTCTTGAGGAGCCAGGTCTACATGGAACGCCCTGAAAACGATTCGATCAGACGCTGGTCCCAGTCGATCATGTGGCGGTTCGTAGCCGTCGCTCTGCGCGAACGCGACTCCTCCCACCGCGACGAATGCCATCAGCAACGGGACAAACCATAGGGCCGTGGGTACGAATCGGTCTTTCTTCAACACCAGGGAAGGCCTCCGTCCAGAGATTGCGAGAATCTATTCAACGGTCTGGTGCACCACTCCAACAGGGACGGCGTCCGCTACGCCTCTGCCGTCCCTGTTGGAGTTCGCCGCCGCCACAACGTCATGCCCGCAGCGATGGCCGCAAAGATCGCCGCCGCACCCGCCGCAACGACCGCCAAAATCAGGGCTTGGTTCGGCGGGTCCCCAGGGGTCGCACCGAGACGCGCGAGGTCCTCGATTCTGCTCAGGTCCGCGCGGAGATTCGCTTGAGCCCCTGTAAGGCTCTCCAAGGCCGACTGGATGTCGCCCAAAGAGGAGGACTGCCCTTCCAGCCCCGACGCGAGGTCCGTGGCCAGTCCGGCGCGGAGGTCTCCCGGGAAGTTTGGTCCGAGCATAGCCTGGATCGCCTCGACTTCCTCTGCCGTGTCACGGATGTTGTCGAACCCAAAACTCATGAAGTACGAGGCGGGAGCGATGTTCCCGGATGCGTCCAGCACGAACACATCGTGGGCGCCCTCTCCTGAGATCGGTATGAAGAGGTTCGCTGTGAACGTGCCCAGTGGGCTCGTTCGTGCGGTCGCCACGATGCTCCCGCTCAATTGGATGAACAAGTCCTGGTCGCCCTGGAAGTTGAACCCCTGGATCGTGACCGGTTGCCCGCCTGCACCCTCCGGCGGTGAGAGGAAGATCGACGGGTTCGGCACCTGCCGCTGACGCGCGAAGGCGATCTTCTGGTTGGTGCCTTGGAACTCCCCGAGCCGTGAATCAGCCCAGACCAGGTACACGTCCTCGTCTGTTGCCGCGATCGCGAAGTAGTCCCCTATGAACTGCCCGCCGGGGAATCCCCAGTTCGGGTTCGAGGAAGAGTCTGTCACACGGGCATTCAGCCCAAAGCTCTCACCCTGGTCCTCCGACTCCGCATAGTAGATGTGGTAGCGGAGTTCCTTCGGATCGTCCCGCATGTCTCCCCACATGGCGTGCAGACGTCCGTCCGGGCTCGTCGTGATCGCGGAGAAAAACTGCATCCGACCCGTACCGTCGTCGTTCACTTTCACGGGCGTGTCCCAAGTCTTGCCCTTATCCATCGATCGCGCGACGAAAACGTCTCCGTCATCCGACGGGATTCCGGGAGGAAGTCCGACGTAGCTGATATAGACCTCGCCCTCAGGGCCGGTCGTCATCTGTGCGAACGCGGATCCCCAGTAGCGGAAGAACGTCGTGCGCGGGCTGAAACCGGGTTCCAGGAACGTAGAGACTCGGCGGCCGGGCGTGAACGTGTCCCCTCCGTCTTCAGACGAGGCCACGAACATCTGCGCCAGCCCCTCAAACGGCCCATCATCGGTCGTGTCCATCCAGCCGACGTAGATGGTTCCGTCAGGCGCGACCGTCGGCTGTGAGCCCTGCACTAGGCGCAGCCGCCCCTCGACGACCTGACCACCCGGCACCGTCCACGGGTTCTCAGGGTCCTCGATCGGGTTGCTCCCCATCTCGTCCTCGGAGGGCGTGCGCCGTCCCTGGTCGAATACCTGCCGGATCCGCGGGCTGATCTCGACCGGCTCGGACCAAGTGATGCCGCCATCTTCGGACTTCACCAGTTCGATCACGGTCTCCATGATTGGCGACCCGATAAACGGCAACTCGTCCGTGTAGAAGATGCTGAAGCTGCTGGTGAAATTCGTGTACGTGATGTAAATGATGTCGCTGGAGGGGTCGTCAGGCTTCGGTCCGATCGTGATCCACGGCTTGTCGAGGAACGCCATGACAAGCGTCCCTCGCACCCGGCCTCGAGAATCAGTCGTGAACTCAGTCTCCACGGTGCTCCGTGACGTCGCCACGCCCGTGGACCAGCTGAACCCCCCATCGGTCGACGAACTCAGGGAGATGCTTGACACCTGGGCCGTACCGATGATGTTCCCGAGGCTGAACTCCTCGGTGTCGATCGAGATGAAGATCATGTGGGCGTTCCCATCGCTATCGAACGCGACCACGGGGTCTCCGGCCGAGGCGATCTCGTCGCGGGGGTGCTTCAGCTGGATCGGGCCTTCCCATGATTCGCCGCCATCGATCGAAACGTAGCTGGTCACACCCGGGAAGTTGTAATCGATCATCCCGGCGATCAGGTGATCGGGATCGTCCGGATTGACCGCGATGTGTGGCTCCGTCTGCATCGGTGCAGCGCTAAAGTCGCGCGGGATGAGGATGTTCCGGCTGAACTTGGTCGATGGGTCGCGGTATGGCACTAGTGAACCCGCCGCTCCTTGCGCACCAACACCGAGGGGAGCCACCAATCGCGGGCCGCCGGCATGGAGAGACCGTTGCACACCGGACATGTCGGTGCTCAGGGGGTTCAGCCCGTTCGCGACGAGCCAGACCGAACTCGACAGGTAGTCAACGAACGGCGGAGTGAATTCGGTGCCGTTCGAGCCCACCGGGTTCGAGATGCGGATATTCAGATTGTCAAGCGTCGGCGCACCGCCGTGACCCAACGTCGACTGTTTTCCGCTGAGGACGACGCCCCCACCGTCCGCCGCCGAGGCGATACCAGACACCAACATGCTCGTCAAGAGCCCACCGGCCACGATGGTCAACACGAATCGGCGCCTCATCACTCCACCTCCACGCACAGGAACGCGACTGGCCCATCACCCGTAAACCGCGTGCCACCGAGCCCCGGAACACTTGAGAAACCACCGATTTCGTTCACATTATTATAGTGAATGGGCAGGCTAGTGGGCCGGGTCGGAGGTGGCATGGGAAGTGGGAAAATAGGCCTTCCGCGAGCGCTCACGCTCTCTGTAATCGGGCTGGCTATCGCGATTGCATGCACGTCCGTCGAGGCAACTCCGACTCCCGTTCCGAAAACGTCGGCAACGAGTACACAGATCATCGCTGCGACGCCAACCCCGGTGCCCTCGGCGACCCCTACCCCGCCAGCGGTGCCCACTGCGACGGCCACGGTCGTGCCTTCACCGACGGTAACATCCACCCCTCGACCTCCCACCCCGACACCGACGCCTACTTCATCACCGACCCCGCTCCCCGTCATCAACTACCTCAACGAGCTGTACGGCTTCTCGGTTCGGTACCCAGCCGGTTGGTCGGCCACAGAGACGGACCGCCCATCACCGGTCGCCATATTCGATACCGGCACGGATGACCTGAGCGCCCAAACATTCGTCTTCTACTATCCGGAACGTCTCAAGGTCACCGAGGTCGCAGAACAGGAGTTGGCCCCCCTCGCCGGTCTGCCGAACTTCCGGACCATCGGCGAGGCCCCAGTCACGTTGGAGGATGGCACCCAGACGTACCAGATCCTCTACGCCTTCGGCACGGGCCGCGAGGAGCGACGTGGTGGCATGGCGTTCGCCGTCGAGAACACCCGAGCGTTCGTCTTGCACGTCGTCGGTCCCCGGATCGTGTACGAGAACAACCTGACCGGCATCGAGCGATTCCTGAACAGTATCAAGGTCGAGGAACAGCAACCCTTCGGTATCCCCAGGAAGGAGTCCCTCGTCCTGGCACTCGATACCGGGCCGATCACACTCGATCCTGCGATTGCCAAGGAGAGCCAGTCTATCCAGTACATCAGCCACATATTCGACGGGCTGGTCAAACTCGACGACGAACTCAATGTGGTTCCCGATCTCGCGACCTGGGAACTGTCCGACGACGGTCTCACGTACACATTCACGATCGACTCCACTGCGACGTTCCACGACGGATCCAGTGTCGAAGCGAGAGATGTCGTCTTCTCCTGGGAGCGCGCCGCGGACCCGGAACTCGAATCGCCGACCGTCCGCACCTACCTGGGCGACATCGTAGGTGTCGATGAAATCTTGGCGGGCACCGCAGACTCCATCAGCGGCCTCGAAGTCGTTGACCAAAGCACGCTCAAGGTCACGATCGACTCTCCGAAGAGTTACTTCCTCTCGAAACTGACCCACACAGTCGC
>JASLZO010000135.1 GCA_030754805.1 Dehalococcoidia bacterium | reverse complement strand
AGAAAAAAGCCGCGTCATCAGACGTGGCTTTTATTGATTCGCCCGACCGGAATGCGTCCGCGCGCTCGGGGGTGAGTTCCGATGCCAGCTAGTGACTCGGATCAGGCGTAGGGTACGACAGGTCGATTACCGTGTGGAGGCCGCCCCTGACGTTGTAATCCAGGTTGACGTGTAGTCGCTGAGGTTCCAGAAGACCGACTAGGTCGTTCATGACCCGCGCAACAGCGTGTTCCTGGACGATTCCAACATCGCGGAACGACAGTAGATAGAACTTCAACGATTTCAACTCGACGCAGCGGTCACCTGGCACATAGGTGATCGTTAAGGTCCCCTGGTCCGGAAGGCCAGTCCAGGGGCAGACGGCCGTGAACTCGTCTGTGTCGACCTTGATCTCCTGCGGCTGGTCCGGATACTCGTAGTCGAACGCGAGCAGGCCTTCTGATGCGATGGCCTCGAGGTCGCGCATGGGTAGCTTCATGTCGAGTGATTCGTACGCTTCTTGCAGATCTTCGAGTCGTGGCATTGCCTCTCGGCCTCCGGAGCGAGTTCGAACCGGCACGACGACGCCCTTGTCAGAGCATCGAAACGCAATGATATGGGGACGGTCGAGAACGGGTCAAAGTTCCTGATACCCACCGCGGGGAAGATAGACTTACTCAACTCGCGGTGGGGGTAGGGAACTGATGGCGCTACTGTGCTTCGACGTAGATGGAACTCTGGTACCAGGAATCGGACCGATCCCGGTGGATGTCCTGCACGAATTGGAAGGCGTGGGCCACAAGGTGGTGATCGTCTCCCCGTCCCCGCTGAGGCCACCTGATGCCCCGTTCCCGGAGTTCCTCAGCGTCGACCGGAAGAAGAACCTGCTCGACGCGCAAGCTGCGAATCCAGGCGAACACCCCGTTTACATCAGTGACAACGAGGGTGACGACCACCTTTCTGCTGAAGTGGATTTCGAGTACGTCCACCCGGACTACTGGGCGGCGTTCAGAGAAAAACTTGACTCGCAGAAAGACTGAGGCCCGAGTCACCCCGGGCCCCTGTTCTTTCAGCTGATCAGGTAAACGCGGTCTATCGGGGGAGCCCGAGACCTCTCTGGGCGATCAGGTTCGGCGAGAGAAGAATGCCGCCACCGCCACCAAATCCGGTCGTCATGCTGAGCGCGTAGTTCGTTCCGTAGACACCGTTGGCGGGTGCTCGCTTCTCTCCCTTGAGTAGCGCGGCATATGGCCCGATGGCGTGCCCGAGCGTGGGCCAGAACGTGTTCTTCGCGGTCAGCAAGGCGCGGAGGCCGGAGATCATGCCTTCCTTCTCGGGCACCTCGCCCTTCGCCTGCATGGCGGCGACACGGTAGGCGAGCATCCGATCCGACTCGAGTGTGATCCTGGCGTCCGCCAACCGGTGTCTGAGAACCGGATCTTTTAGCAGGCTCTGACCGTTGAATTTCGTGCGGTGCATCTGCGCGATGAACCGATCTAAGACGCCTATCAGGCGCGTTGCGCCCTCTATGCCGGTGCGTTCGAAGTTCAGTGTGGTCATCGCGGCGTACCATCCACGGTTGACCTCACCGATGATCTGCCGCTTGGGCACGCGGACTTCATCCATGAAGACCTCGTTCCATCGGCGGCGACCAAGCATGTCGTAGAGAGGCCGGAGCGTGATGCCCGGCATCTGCTCGCCCTTGTCGTCCTTCAACTGCATCATGAGATAGGTAATCCCGCGATGCTTCGGAGCCGTCGCGTCGGTACGAACGAGGACGTGATACCAGTTGGCGAAGTGCGAGCCGGACGACCAGATTTTCTGGCCGGTCACGACGAAGTCGTCTCCGTCCTCGACACCGCGTGTCTGGAGGCTGGCGAGGTCGGTCCCGGCGTTCGGCTCAGAGAACCCTTGGGCCCAGTCGATCGTGTTGTCCCGCATCCCCTGAAGGAAATTCTCCTTCGCCCAGTCGGTCCCGTGAATCATGATTGCGCCGCCAATGTTGCCCTGTGGCTGGCTGGCTGGCGCGTTGTGGTACGCCATTTCTTCCGAGTAAACGAGTTGGCGGCTGATTGGTGCATCGTCGCCGCCGTACTCCTTTGGCCACGACATGAGCCACCAACCCTTGTCGATGATTTTCTTCTGGAACTCCTTCGCGTGATCTCGAGCGGCAAGGTTGTCGAAGTCGTATGACCATACGTTCATCGAGTAAGCGTCGTAATCCTTGGGGTCCCACTCGGTCTGCAGGAACGACCTGACCTCCAGCCGAAACGCCTCGTCTTCCGCCGACATGCGAAGGTCCATTGGTTACCCCCAACTCGAGTTATTACCGGTCGGTGCCGAGAACACCGCACGATAGCACTGCCCCTATTTGGCGTAAAGCAACGGCGGAACAGAGAAGCCGGGTTGTGCGCTGTGATACGGTCGACGCGACCCGCGGGCGTGTGTGGGACCTTCTCGTGCGGGTGACAGTGACGAAGACGCTTGCGCTCCCGAGGAAACGACTCGCAATCGACAAGGCCCGCGCGTCGATTGGCGAACTCTTTCTGGCAGGCGTCGGCGCTCCGACAGAGCTTTACCGGGCGGAAGAACTCCAGCTAGAGATACCGCCGACTCTGTTCTCTGCCGACTCTGTTCTCTATGGGGATATCGTCCGGGTTTGCAAATGATGCGCTAGTCTCAGAGGTGCACGATGAAAATCGCCCCCGGTCAACCCGGGGGCGATTGAATTCAGCCAGTCGCGTGGTGGATTATCTAGGGAGCCCCAACCCGCGTTGGGCGATGATGTTGGGGCCAAGAAGGATTCCACCACCGCCGCCGAAGCCGATCGTCATCGCAAGCGCATTGTTGGTGCCGTATATACCGTTCGCGGGGGCACGACTCTCGCCTTTGAGAAGGGCGCTGTAGTCGCCGATGATCTTGGCGAGCGTGGGCCAGAAGTGGAACTTGGCTGTCAATTGCGAGCGGTAGCCGGAGATGGCACCCTCGGCCTGTGGTACGTCGCCCTTCGCCTGCATCCAGGCGACTCGGTAGGCGAGCATCCGATCCGTCTCCAGAGTGATCCGTAGGTCTGCGAGCTTGTGCCGAACGAGTGGGTCCTTGAGCGGCGACACTCCTGCGAACTTCGTACGGCGCATCTCGGCGACGAACCGGTCGAGGACTCCGAGGCTTCCGGCCGAAGCAGCGGCGCCTCCGGTCCGCTCGAAGTTCAGGGTGGTCATTGCGGCGTACCAACCCCTGTTGACCTCTCCGATCATGAGGTTCTTCGGGACCCGAACCTCGTCCATAAAGACTTCGTTCCAGCGTCGCCGGCCCAGGAAGTCATAGAGGGGACGGAGAGTAACTCCCTCGGTCTGATTCCCATCGTCGTCCTTGATCTGCATTGCAAGGTACGTGATGCCTCGGTGTTTCGGCGCCTCCGGATCGGTGCGAACGAGTACGTGGTACCAATTCGCGAAGTGGGACGCGGAGGACCAGATTTTTTGGCCGGTTACGACGAAATCATCGCCGTCCTCGACGGCGCGCGTTTGGAGACTCGCCAGATCGGTGCCGGCGTTCGGTTCTGAAAAACCCTGGGCCCAGTCGATCTCGTTCCGAGCCATCCTCGGGAGGAAGTAGTCTTTCATCTCGTCGGTGCCATGGAACATCAGGGCGCCCGTGATGTTCGATCCGGGAGACCCACCGGGGGCGCCCGCGTATGAGAGCTCCTGTCCATACACCATCTGGATCCCCACAGGGGCGTCCTGCCCACCATATTCCTTGGGCCATGACATGGTGTACCAACCCTTGTCGACGAGTTTCTTGATGAACACATCGTCGTGGGCGCGGGATTCAGCGTTATCGAAGTCGTAGGCGCGCACGTTCAGAGTGTGCGCGTCGAAGCCTTTCGGATCCCAGTTCTCTTTGACGAACTGCCTGACCTCCTGGCGGAAGGACTCTTCTTCCGTGGTGAGCTTGAAGTCCATGGAGTGGGTACCCCCCTCGTGGTCTACGTACCTGACTGCCGAGGCAACGGCAACATCCTACGCCCGATTCCACCATAAATCACGCCGCCGGGAGTAGTTGGCACAAGCCCGTTCCTGAGGTGGCTGGCTATCTGGGCAATCCGAGGCCGCGTTGGGCGATGATGTTGCGCTGGATTTCCTTGGCCCCGCCGCCGAAGGTGCGTCCGGTGGAGAGAAAGTCGTCCGCGCCGAAGAACCCGCCAAGCGGGGTC
>JASLZO010000134.1 GCA_030754805.1 Dehalococcoidia bacterium | reverse complement strand
TCTTGGAAAGCGGCTCGGCGAGCTGGATGCCCACCACGACAAACGGCTCGGTGCGGTCCTCGCGGCATGCGCCGGGCCGGGTAGCACCGGGTACGAGGTGGCGTCGAAGGTCCCGTGGGACGTTGGCACCTGGAATGAGATGGACCAGTTCTTGCGGCGGGCTGCGCTCGGCGAAACGCTCTCTCACCTGGAGTATCTACGTCGACGTGGCAGGGTTCGTAGGTTCCGCGACGACCCGCACGCCCGTTGGACGACGCAGCCGACCAACTGACCCTTCTTCGTTCCCCCCTGCCCGTCAGGCCTTCAGGCGGCCGTCAGATCTCGAATCCCTTTTTTGGTTCCGTCTCGTCCGCCGCGGGATCCGAGCGGTGCACGCATCGCCTCTAGACTTCACCGCCACCGAGCGGGTGGACCAGGTTTACGCCCTGCTGCTTTGCGGCTGTCTTGCACGCGGCACACGCTCGGTCTTCGTCGCCTACGGTTCCACCCTCCCCACCTTTGTATTCGGGGTTATCGGTCGGGCCGAACCCACAAATGGTCACATTCCCCGTTATGAAATGGAAAATCGTGCTGCTGTCGGCCATCTTCCATACGTTAAGGACGGTCGCAGGCGTGATTTCGATACGGCGCTCTCGTGCCCTCCCCTGCTCCAATGCCGCAGAGGAAATGGGGTCTGCCGTCTTGCTTTTCGGCGTTCCCGGCGTTCTCGCTCGCTCACGCCCCGACGATCCTGACTCTCGCCCCGCACCATTCTGTGCCACCGTCCACCCCCCCCACGTCGTCTTACGGCATGCCTCTCGGTTAGAGGCTGCCGGATATTCTCTCATCATCGTGCTCCCTACGAGGCGCCCGACAATCCTCCCTCGATCCGTCGGAGAGCTTCCAGGTCGGAAATCCTGCTCCGGAAGTACGCGGCTCTGGAATCGTCCAGCAGGAAGACGTCGCGTGCTCCCGCTTTCCGTACGTAGTACGTGTCCTCGTCCTTCGGGTAGAACTGCAGGAACGCCAAGGATCCGAAACCCGATCCGCCAACTTCCAGCGTCCACGCCGGTTCCCGTTGAGCCAGTTCTTCCCAGAGGTCGTCCTCGAACCCGTCAGCCAGTAGTGGCGCCATCAACCTCAGGAGGAATAGGATCCGGGTAGGGTTGGCATCGACTTCGCGCCCTGCGGACTGAATGACCCACGAAGGCCGGCCCGGGTCAGGAGTGGCAGTCGGGATCGGCTGTCCGCTGACCAACGGACCCTCGCCTCTGGTCACGGCCGCATCGATGGCCGCTGTCTGCGCATCAAGCAGTTGTTGGGTCGTTTCGAACTCGCTCGTGGAACTCCGAATCACGATCTTGACTTCGAATTCCTCGTCCGGGTATGTGAATTTCAACGATCGAACCAGCACGCTGGCTGCATCGACGATCGTCGGATCGCGCCATTCATCGAACCGAGGCCCAAAGGCCGCCTCGAGGTCACCGGCGACCATCGCGACCGCATCCACTCCTGGCCTACGGACGAATGTCGCCTGCGAATCCGCTGAGAAGTTCCCCACCAGGAGTTCGCCCGCAATCTTGTCACCGTGCAGGAAGGTCACGGACATCGCGTCAGAGTCGGTGACGCCGAGTCGGGCATGGTTGTCGGGGTTCCTCGCAATCGTCGGGACCTTGTCCAGATCCGCAACCACTTCCCATAGAGCGTCGAGCCGTGCCGGGAACACGCCCCGTTCCTCGACCATCCACCGCGCCTCCAGCTTCCGGAGAGTGACGGTGTCGCCCGCAGAATGGATCACAAGGGTGTCCACATCCCGTGCCGAGAGGTCGGCAAGCCGGCCCAGGGTTGGCGACCCGAGGGTCGAGCCGATCGGGCCCCGCAACACCGCGACCGCGATCCCGGCTAGGACGAGAAATCCGGCCGCGACCGCGATCAACGAGAGGTGCCTAGTCTGCAACTTCGTAGATCCTCAATATAGCCCGGCGACGCACCCCGTACCGGACGAGGCCAAGCAATACGATCAATGCTGGGACGCCCAGGACGTTCCCGAATCTAACCACCGATTCGTGCCTGTCCGAGCTGAACAACAGGGCCCGTTGAGCTGGCCCCTTCGTCCTGATCGCGACCAATGAATCCTCGACTGCCAACCAGTCGAAGAGGTTCAGAGCCGCGACGAAGTTTTCCGAAGACAGGTTGAACATCGGGTCGGTCAACCAATCCGCGTCACCGACCACGACCATTCGCAATAGGGAGTCGTCGGTACTCCCCAGTTGAGTCTTTGACTCAACTGCGACACCGACCGGGAACTCGCCCTCTTGCGGGCCAGGTTCCGACGCCGGGAAGAGTTGATAAGGGCCTGTCTGTCTCCCTCCGAATTGGGTTGTCGAGAAAAGTGGGCGATAGTCGTACGGTCCATCGGTGTTGGAGGCCTGAGTACGCACGGTGCTTGCCCACGCCACGACGACCGTCTCGAGATCCCCGACGACATCCCGATCCTGGACCCGCGTATTCGCGAAGAATGGGTAGCGGGCGAGGAAGGGACCCCCTGCCGATCCGAATTGGAGGACCTGGTTGGCCTCACGGTCGTAGACGACATCCTCGCCGACCGTAACCCCGAAGCCCCGCATCAAATCTGCGAGGCTGTTCGGATTCGGCGTTGCGTCGAACGTGAGTTGGTCTATCGTCATCGGTTCGATCAGCATCATGGCGTTGCCACCTGCCGCGAGGTACTCGCCAACGGACGCCCGTGTCGCCACTGGAAGTTCTTCGGTAGGTGCGGCGACAACCAACACGTCGACCAGGTTCAGGTCGATGGGCCCGTTCTCGGCCTCCGAAACGTCAACGACGTCGAACTGTTCCGATAGCGCCGCCGTCAGAACTTGGTACTCCTGCTCCCGCTGGCGTTCGCCATGCCCGGCCAGGAATCCGACTATCTGGCGTCGCTCCTGTGTCATACGGTTAGTCAGGCTCGCAATGCGGTATTCCAGCGACGATACATCCCGGATCACGGGGATCGTCTCGACTCGGTCCACGTAGAAGAGCACGATTCCCAGGTACCCCTCCTTGTACGTCAACTCGTTCTCTCTGAAATCCGTGAACGGTGCAAGCGTGACACCGAGGCGTTGGGCCTCCGCCGCAATCTCATCGTCACTGTCGGGGGACTGATAGGAGACTTGGACGTTTCCGCGGCCCGCGCGCTCGTAACTCTCCAGGAAATCTCGAACTTCCTGGTAGAGAAGGGCATCCTGGGTCGGCAGGTTGTCCGATGCGAAGACGCGGACTGTCAGCAGGTCGTCCAGATCGGAAACGAGGTCAGCTGTCGCGGGGCTCAACGTGTGGATCTGACCTTCGGTCAGGTCCAGGCGGCCCGGAACAATCGACCCTCCTAGAATCATGGCGACTCCCAACGCGATCAAACCCGCGACACCAGCCAGGAGACGCCGCTGCGCCCGCGAGCGTGGGCTCACCACGCGCCTTCGCACCATGAAGTACGCCGCGCTGAGAAAAGCCGTGACCACCCCCAGGAAATACGTGAGGTCGCCCGCGTCGATGATTCCTTGTCCGACCGATTGGAAATGTGTCAGCAGGCTCAAGTCCCGCGCTACCGACCCAATTCGGGTCGGTAGCGCGGCGAAGACGAACTGGTACCCGATGAACAGCAGAACGAACGCCGATGACATCGAGAACAGGAACGCCACGATCTGGTTCCGGCTGAGGCTCGACGTGAAAACCCCGATTGAGACCAGTGATCCCGCCAGTAGCAGCGCGCCGAGGTATTGGGCAACCACGGCCCCCAGGTCCAGGTCGGCCGCGGTGCTCAACAGCAGTGGGATGCCCAACGTTGCCCCTAGCGCCGCTGAGATGAACACCCACCCGGCGATGAACTTCGAGGCGACGACATCGATTTCGCGCACCGGGTGTGTGAGGAGTAGCTCGATCGTCCCGTCTCGTTCCTCCTCCGCGAGCAGCCGCATGGTCGCGGCCGGGACGAGGACCGCCATCGCCCACGGGAGCGGAAGTTGGAACATCGGCCTCAGGGAGGCGTCGCCAGAAGCCAGGGCGCTCCGAAAGAAGAGGTAGCTGAGGATGCCAACGAACAGGACGACCAGGACATACCCAGTTGGCTGGTCAAAATACGCCTTGAGGTCTTTGAGAATCAGCACTCGGTAACGTCGCATGGGCCTTGGTCCTGAACCCTTACTCGTCCTGTGTGAGCGAGCGGAAGACCT
>JASLZO010000133.1 GCA_030754805.1 Dehalococcoidia bacterium | reverse complement strand
GTTTTACCGCGGCTGCTGGCACGTAGTTGGCCGGGCCTTATTCGCCAGGTACCGTCAGATCTTCTTCCCTGGCAAAAGGGGTTTACAACCCGAAAGCCTTCATCCCCCACGCGGTGTCGCTGCGTCAGGCTTTCGCCCATTGCGCAAGATTCCCTGCTGCTGCCTCCCGTAGGAGTGGGGGCCGTGTCTCAGTCCCCCTCTGACCGATCATCCTCTCAGACCGGTTACCCGTCGTCGCCTTGGTGAGCCATTACCTCACCAACAAGCTGATAGGCCGCGAGCTCCACCTCAGGCGGTCGAAACCTTTGGTCCTTCCACTTGCATGGAAGAACATCATGCGGTATTAGCTCCGATTTCCCGGAGTTGTCCCCCACCCGAGGGCAGATTGCTCACGTGTTACTCAGCCGTCCGCCACTAGATCGCAGACCGAAGCCTGTCCTCTCGTCCGACTTGCATGCATGAAGCGCACCGCCAGCGTTCGTCCTGAGCCAGGATCAAACTCTCCGTGCAGAATCGACGGAAGACTTATGCCTTCCTTCCACTATCCAGTTGTTAAGGTGCATCCCTTTCCTCCCTCGGAAGAGAGGGCAGGACATCGTAGCTCGCGCCCTATTGAGTGTCAAGGTAAATCGCACCTCTGACACACCCTCGGAACGACCTTCCGCTCGTCCCCCGGAGGGCGAATGACAATGCGGCGTCGGTCAACCGCTTCCACCGGCAGTCCCGAAAACGACGACATCAGCGAACTCGCAAACAGCCCGTCTTCACCCAGGTCCAACTTCAGCTCAAACCTTTCTTGGTCCCGAACCAGTACGGGCGAAATCACCCTGCCGATCCACACCAGTGCCCCAATCGCCGTCCACACCTGTCCGACAACCTCCAGAGTGATGCGAGAGATCCTCACATTCCTACGTGTGCACCACTAACGCCGTTCGTTCACTACCTGGCCCCATCTGGGTGATCAGTTCCCATGCCTCGACGTCGACCGGCTGAACGGACAGCCTCGGCCGGGTGATCAGGAACATGTCGGCCAATGCCGGCACAGCCTTGATCTCCTCCAGCGTCACTCCCTGCGCTAGCCGTGCGTCGGCCCGGATGTCCACCATGAACCACACCGGGTTCTGTGGCGTGCTCTTCGGGACAGGATGGTCGGAGTCAGGGTCCCACGCAGTCGAGTCGGGATAGCCTCCCCGCACCACGACCGCGGTCCCAACGATTGACTTCGCCTTCGACCCACTGTGGTAGATGAGGACCCGGTCTCCTTCGCTGATCTCGTCCCGAAGGTACGCCCGAGCCTGGAAGTTGCGAACGCCATCCCACTCCGATACGTCGTCATTCACCAGATCGTCCCATGAGTAGGATTCCGGCTCGGTCATGAACAGCCAGTAGTGTTAGTCTCGCGTGGTCATCTTGCGTCTCCCGCTTGTGTTCCGTTCTTCGTGAAATGTAATATTGAGAGTGAGCGATGTCCCAGGCGACGGCCGAGCGCGGTCCAGGAACCACCCCCTCTCCGTAGCGAATGGAGTCAATGAGCGCCCGACCGGGCGCCGTTTGGTTTTCGGGGACGGAATCCCCCGGGGTCACCGACCGACGAACTGGACGGATCCGGCGGAATACTCAGGGGCTGACCACTGATGGCAGGCTTATCCGAGGTGGAGCGCACACCGACTGATGGGGCCGTGGGCGAAGTTGCCCGTGACGGCTCTACTCGTAGAGCAGGCCTGAAAACTTTTTTATCCCTGCGGAACCGGGACTACCGGTGGCTCTGGATCGGATACCTGTTCTCCTTCGGCGCCATCATGATGCAGATGGTCGCGCGCGGTTGGCTCGTAGTCGAGCTGACCGACTCCGCCTTCCTGCTCGGCCTCGTCTGGTCGATGTGGGGTTTCTCCGTCCTAATCTTTTCGCCGATCGGCGGAGTCCTCGCGGACCGCATGGACAAGCGCAATCTAATCATCCTGACCCAGGCTGGCGTCGGGGCGATAACCGTCGTTATCGCCGTGCTCATCCAATTCGACTTGATCGAGTTGTGGCATCTGATGGCAGGGTCTTTCCTGTCCGGCATCATCTTCTCGTTCATGATGCCTGCCCGGCAGGCCTTCATCGCGGACCTGGTTGGCGATCGGGAGCTGATGAACGCTATCGCGCTCAGCACGTCAGCGATGAATCTCATGCGTGTGGTGGCTCCGGCGATCGGTGGCGTCCTCGTCGAGCTGATCAACGTCTCGGGCGTCTACTGGGTCATCGTCGGCTTCTACTTCTTCGTCATCGCCAGCCTGTTGATGATCAAGCCGCGGGGAACGACCGTTCCCGAGGGCGGACGCGAGGGGATGCTTCGCGAACTCGTTGGGGGCCTCAATCACGTCTGGGAGCGTCGTGCGCTCGTTTCGTTGTTGATCATTGCGTTTCTCGCCGTATTCCTCGGGTGGAACTACCTCGCCTTCATGCCCGCCATCGCGCAGGACGTCCTGAAGACCGGAGCCAGCGGATTCGGAATCCTGATGGCCGCCAGCGGGATCGGCGCCCTCGTCGGCTCCCTTGGCGTTGCGAGTCTCGGAGACTTCCGGTGGAAGGGCGCCCTGATGACCGCAGCGCTTGTCACCTTAGCGATCATCTTGATCGTCTTCGGGTTCGTCCGGGATTACTACGTCGCCATCGGATTGATCACCCTCGTCGGTTTGACCAGTTTCGCGTTCATGACGGTGAACAACACCCTCTTGCAGGTCCTGGCCGCTCCGCCGATGCGCGGACGGGTCGTCAGTCTGATGATGATGACGTGGGGGTTCCAGAGCTTCGGCGTCCTACCGTTCGGCTTCCTCGCGGATCAGGTCAGCATCGGGTTCTCGATCGGGCTTGGCGGCGCGTTGTTGCTGATAGGCACGTTGGCGGTGCTCGCGGTGTCACGGACGATGCTCTTCCTCAACGGGGACGAATTCTCCGAAGACGACATGGGCCAGGAAGAAGAACAACTAATTCACGCGAACGGGTGAAAGCGGGAACGGATACCGGGGGAGGATTCAACGATGACGCAGCAGCACCCGATTCTGTTCACGATGCGGATCGAGATCCTGAATTGAGACACCCTGAAGCGGGCGAACGGCGAGTTGTTCGGCGAGATCACTGAACGCGCCCGGGAGGCGGGCCTGATCTCCAGCAAGGTCTACCGAATCGAGGAGGGCTCGAACGAGATCCTCTTCGTCTCCGAGTCGCGCAGCGACGATAATCTTCACAAGTTCGGCGACCGGTTTAACGAGATCGCCGTCGCCAAGTCGGAGGACTGGGAAGACGTAGCCCCGAAACGCACGTAGCTTCTGACTCTTCGCTACAAACCCTTGTCGATCTGCTCCCGCTGCCAGCTGTAGTCGACATCCCCCACGTAGAACTTGTCCGGGTGCTCCACCGCCCAGAGTTGCTTGCGGATGATCCAGTTCTTCGGGTCGAACTCGATCGCCTTGCGCCACTCGGCCGTAGCCTCAGACATGTTGCCATCGCGGTAGAGCGTCAGGCCCCGCTCGAACAGCTTCAAAGCCCGTTCGTCCAGCGGGGTCTCGTTGGTCACGGCGGCAGCATCGACGGCCCCCGAAGGCTGCGTGAACCAGTCTTCGACTAGCTGCTTCGTCTCCGCATGGTGAACGTCGAACCCGCCCAGATTGATATGGCGGACGACTCCTTGCTCGTCGATCAACACCCCGTTCGGGATCGCCCGGGCGTTCAGGAGTTGTCCCAGGAAGTTGTCCCCGTCGACAACGGTCGTGAAGGTTGCGCCCGCCTTCTCCACGTACGGCAGCGCCTTCGCGGGCCCTTGTGCGTCCATCGCAACACTCAGAATCTCGATCTCCGAGTCCTTGTGGGTCTGGTAGAGCTGCTGCCACACGGGCAGCTGTTCACGGCACTTTCACCATGACGCCCACATGAACAGAATCACCTTCTTCCCTCGGTACTCGGAGAGGCGGACTGCCCGACCGTCCGTGATCGAGGGGAGTTCGAACTCCGGCATCACGCTTTCAACGCCGATCTGTTCCGTCGCGACCATCACTCAGACTCCTTGGATCCGCCTGGCATACTCGTTCAACCATTACCGCGGGAACGGCATCCCCTGCAACCCCTTCAGGTAGCGAATCTCTCCGAGATGGTACTGCGTGTGAGAGGCAAAGAATACGAGTAACCTCCGGCCGAAGCTCATATTCGGCTGCTCCGGGTTCGGAATCACATCGAGGTCCTCATCCG
>JASLZO010000132.1 GCA_030754805.1 Dehalococcoidia bacterium | reverse complement strand
GAATATGGTCAGCCGCTGCACTCGTTCGACCGGGCGGGTCTCGAGGGTGGAGGAGTGATTGTCCGGCGCTCCAGATCTGGTGAGCGTCTGACGACTCTTGACGGGCGAACGCACGAACTCACAATCGACGATCTCATCATCGCAGACACCTCTGGACCGGTGGGTCTCGCCGGGGTGATGGGTGGCGAATCGTCCGAGGTATCGGAGACGACGACAGAGGTGCTCCTCGAGTCGGCGACTTTCAGCTACGAGAGCGTCCGGAAGTCTGTTCAACGGCACCGAATCGAGGTCGGGGGGAAACGAGGGACCGAGGCTTCCCAACGTTTCGAACGCGGCCTGCCTGAAGGCCTCGCACCAGAAGCGCTACGGCGCGCCACCGGGCTCCTGGTGGAGTACTGCGGCGGCACCGCCGCCGACGGGGTCGTCGACGCGTTCGAAGATCCGACACCCGTAACCCCGGTGCGCTTGACTTCGGACCGGCTTCGGCGCGTGCTCGGCATGGACCCCGGGATAGAGCAGGTCGAGAACGTGCTTGCATCACTCGGGTTCGACGTCCGATCAGATTCGGATGCCGTCGACGCCACGCCGCCTTTCTGGCGTAACGACATTGCCATCCCGGAAGATCTCGTCGAGGAGATTGCCCGAACGATCGGCTACGACAAGATCCCGATGACATTGCTGGGCGGTTCAATGGCTTCTGCGCTTTCCGACCCCGTCAGAGATATCAAAGAAGCTACGCGCGACGCTCTCGTAAGCCTCGGCATGCAGGAGACGATCAGCTACCCTCTGGTTTCGAAAGAACTGCTGGATCGGTCGGCCCCCGAGGGGGCTCCGGACCCGCTCGGCGTTTGGAACCGCATGTCCCCCGAGCAAGAGTTCTTGAGGACCACTATGCGGGGCAGCATCTTCCGAACGTTCGTGAACAACGAGCGGGCAACACGGGCGGACACGCTGAGGCTCTTCGACATCGGTCGTACGTACACCTCACGACCCAATGAGCTGCCCATCGAGCGGGAAGTGGTCGTTGGAGTACTGGGCGGGCCGCGTGAGCCACGTACGTGGCTCGGCGAAGGTGAGGAGATGGACTTCTTCGATGCGAAAGGCGTCGTGGAGGAATTGCTGGCTCGGCTGGAGATCCCGGCAACGTTCGAACCGGGCGAGGACCGGATCCTGGTGCCGGGACGCACCACGCAGATCGTTGCGACCGCTGGACGTGACGACCACGTCATCGGCCTGGTCGGCGAGGTCCATCCCGACGCCATGGAAGCTCTGGAGATCCGGCGGCCTAGGGTGATGCTCTTCGAGATCGATCTTACAGCTACGGTCCAGTACCGGACGGAGCACGCCAGGACCTACCGGCTCATCTCACGATACCCCGGCGTCATCCGGGATCTGGCGTTCCTCGTGGACCAAGCGACGCCCTCGGGGCGAATCGAGCGGATTATTCGAGAGTTCCCGGCGATTGCCGAGTCCTCACTCGTCGACGTGTATACCGGTGAGCAGGTACCCCAGGGCAAGAAATCGTTGGCGTTCTACATCGTGTGGCAATCGCCAACGAGGACTTTGACTGACACCGAGGTCGAAATCGCTCAGAACCAGCTGCTCGAAGTCCTGGAGAGGGAAACCGGCGCCACTCTCCGGAGCTGAACGGCCAATCCTACGGGGTTGATCCCGCACCGGCCAAGGTGAATGCGCCGGCGAGCAAGGCGGTGACGAGGACAAGGCCGATACCGACGCCCACTACGGTTGCTCGACGAGACCCTCGGCGGGACCGATGCGCGGCAACAGTTTCTTCGTGGCGCCGCCACCGCCGGTCCCTCTGCGCCAAAGATTAGCCCCGGAACTAGGTGAACAGGATTGCTACCACCGCAAGGGCAACCTCGACCCCCGCCACGTTCGAGAGGATCCGGCCCCACGGGATGCGCCCACCCATTCCATTCGCATGCGCCAGGTCACGCGCGCTGTTCGGGTCTATACCTCCGCCAGAGAAGACCATCGCACCTTCTTCGGGGGTTCGGTCCGGTCGCGTTACACCGACGCCACAAGAGTACATAAGCCCATGCTGCCTTCTTTCCACACGCGCCCGAACGGACGGGGGATAATGGAGTGAGGTCAGGGGACGTGAATGGAGGAACGAGATGACGATGATTCTGGTGGAGGACGCCCTGCGCCAGGTGCTGGACGCCATCCAACAAACCGAGCCAATGGAAGTGCCGTTGGCGCAGGCGAATGGGCTGGTCCTTGCAGAGGACGCACGCTCCGGTCTCGACATCCCCCCGCTGGATAACTCAGCGATGGACGGATACGCCGTACGGGCGAACGACCTCGCGAGAGCAAGTGCCAAGGATCCGACCGTCCTACCCGTCATAGGGGAGATCGCCGGCGGATCAGCCCCCGAACCGCCGGTCCGGGAGGGGACCGCCGTCCGCATCATGACCGGCGCTCCGGTCCCGCCCGGTGCGGACACGGTGGTCCGTTTCGAAGACACGGACGAACAGGAGCGGCGCGCCGGAAGCGGCCCGATCACGGACATTGCGATACGTGTTGCCGTCGGAGCGGGAGACTCCATACGGAGGGCCGGGGAAGACGTCCGGACCGGCGATATCGTCCTGACGAAGGGTACGGGTCTTGGCCCCGCCCAACTCGGAGTGCTCGCATCGCTCGGCCGTTCGAAGGCGCTCGTCCACCGCCGCCCCGTCGTCGTGGTACTCGCAACTGGTGACGAAATCGCCGCCCCTGGAGAGGAACTGTCTCCAGGACACATCTATGACATCAATACCTATACGGCCCAGGCCCTTGCGCAGGAACTTGGAGCCACGGTGCGTCCGCTCGGCATCGCGCGGGACACCCGCGATTCGCTGACCGAACACATCCGTAGGGCGAAGAACGCCGACCTGCTGATCACGTCTGCGGGGGTCTCGGTCGGGTACTACGACCTCGTGAAAGATGTCTTGACCGAGTACGGCGAGATGCACATGTGGAGCGTGAAGATGCGACCCGGGAAGCCGGTCGCATTCGGTATCCTGAGGGGCGGGAAGGACGAGCAGCCATGGTCGAAGCCTGTCCCGCACTTCGGATTACCAGGAAATCCTGTCAGCGCAATGGTGGTTTTCCATATTTTCACGCGGCCCGCAATCCGCAAGATGATGGGCTTTGCCCAGTGGGAAGTCCCAAGCGTCGAGGCACTGCTCGAGGAGCCAATCCACAACGAGGACGGCAGGCGGGTCTATGCGAGAGCATTCGTCACACGGGATGAGGCAGGCGAACTTCACGCCCGACTGTCGGGTCCACAGGGGTCCAACATCTTGACGGCAATGGCTAAGGCAAATGGACTCGCGATCTGCCCGGAGGACGTCGGCCAGATGCCGATCGGGTCCAGGGTGAGAGTCGAGATGATCGGCCCCATTCCGTAGCGGGCGACGGCGCTCACGCCGCAGATAGGAACGAAACATCTGAACGGGAGAGCTTTGGCAACAAGAATCGGAATCATCGGCGACACGCATATACCCGGGTCCATCCCGGAGTTATGGCCGGAAGTGAGGGATGCATTCAAAGGGGTCGACCTGATCCTGCACGCTGGGGACTTGGAGTCACCCAGGGTGCTCGACTGGCTCGAGGAGATCGCCCCGACCTACGCGGCTGAAGGCAACCATGACCGTGGACTGAGCCAGTACGACGCTCGCATCAAGCCAAAACACTTTCTCGAAATCGAAGGTTACCGCCTCGGAATGACACACATAGTCGATGGGTGGGAGTTCGGCGCGGAACGCGTCGTCCGTTACTACCTGGGAGAAATACCCGACATCGTCGTCTGCGGCGACACACATTTCGAATTCGTCAAACGCGAGGACGGCATGCTCATCGTGAACCCAGGCAGTGCGACCTACCCGCACAACCTTGAAGCGCGGCGCGGCCACGTCGCGATCCTGGACGTCAAGCGCGGTGAGCAACCAGAGGCGTGGATCGTCGACCTCAGCAAGTTGTCCAACGTGCCGAATGACCAGGCGGATCCGCGCCGTCGCGCGGTTGGGCGCCACCGGCAGGCATAGCTGGGGCGGCCCGGTGGACGCCAGGAGTGCTCGCGCTGATTGACCACTGAGCCAATGGCTCAGTGGTTGCGAAAGTGGGAGACCTTGCGATCACCGAAACCCGACGTCGGCTCAGTCCCGCCGTTGAGTAATTATCGCGAACCACAATGCCGATATCCTCGAACCAACCGTCCGCCGTTCTGAAGTAGGACTGCACGTCCCGCGTGTCAAGTTCACGAACTCCATCGCCGGATACCACGTCATAAA
>JASLZO010000131.1 GCA_030754805.1 Dehalococcoidia bacterium | reverse complement strand
GTTCACGACGCTGCCGACCGTGTACCCGGTCGGCAGCGTGTCCGCCCGGCCGGGAGACCCGATCATCTTCCAGCTGAACGCGGCCGACGCCGCTTCGGACGTCCAATGCGTTGAGGTCCTCTTCGATCCGAATTCGCAGGTGGCCCCATGCACCGGCGGATCGCCGGACGAAGTTGAGCCGTTCAGGAAGCCCGCGGCGATTCCTTCGGCGGTGCGAGACACGTGGGGTACGACGGGTGGCTGGCTTCTCCCAGTGCTGGTGCCGGCGGGCTCCCTCGCAGGTAACTATCCCCTGGCGATTCGGATCGTCGATACCGGAGGAACCGTCACCGAGACAACTTTGAACGCCGCGATAACCGCATCACTATCGGCGTTCAACCTCGCGCTGTTACCGGACGAGAACCTGGTCAGCATCCCACTGATCCCTGACGATCGTGCTGCCGCAAACCTGCCGAGGTTGCTGGATCTGAACCCGACGGTCAGAGACCTGACGGACCAGATCTGGAGCTACGACGCGTCGTTGACCAGCCTGCCGCAAGAAGACCGGTGGAGCGTGTACACGCCCGACGGAAACAGCATCAACGACACCTTGCTCGACCTCGAGACGGGACGCGGGTATTGGTGGAACACGGATGCGACGAAGTTCACCATGTCGGATCCACTCCGGGTGGGTCAACCTGCGACGCCGAAACCAGAGAACTTCACCTACAGTGGTTCTTCGCTGGTCATCGGTAACGAAGCGCCCGAGCTTTACCGAACCGTCCCCGGATGGAACCTCGTTGGTATCCACGCCGAACAGGAACCGCAGGTTTCGAACTACTTCGCGCAACACGGACGCGGCGATGCGGCCCTCTACAGCGTCATCGAGTTCCGCAAGCTGATCACCTTCCCGATCGGGGATCAGTCGGCCGAACCGACGTTCGACCTTGGCTTCTTCTCCAACCTTGAGTTGACCGATACGCTCCGGCTCGGTTCCGGAATCTGGTTCAACACGCCATCAGCTGGTACGTACGCGTTCAGCGGATAACAACGGGAGCACAGCACAGCGAACGAAACAGGGTCCGAAGGTCCTGATTGTGGGGCCAAGGAATAATGAGGGGCTCGCTGGCAAGCGAGAGTCCAGGAATGCATAGATTCCACGCCAGCGAGCCCCTTGCTTTTTTGCAACTCTACCTAGATCAGAATTCAGTGAGCCGGATTGAACCTTAAGCAACCAGCCAGCCGGATGATGGGTGCGAGCGTGGTCTTTGCGCTCGCGGCCGTGGCCCTTCTCTCTTCTACCGCGGACGCCCAACCTCTGCTGCCGATGCAGCTGTCGGGAACGTTGACGGTGAACGGTAACCCCGCTCCTCAAAGCGTTCCCATCACCGCTCGCCTCCGGCAGGGTTCTTTCACCATCACATTCAAGTCGACGTTTACGCGTTCCGATGGGACGTATGTCTTCAACGTCCCGGCCGACGACACATCGACGACGGTAAAGGATGGCTTCATCGAAGGGGACACGGTCCTCGTGTTCGTGGAGGACCAGGAGGTAACGTCCGTCACATTCGCGAAAGGCGCGGTTGTTACGCAAAATCTCTCGGTGGATTCCTTAGAGGCAGGGTCGCCCGCGACTCCCACCCCGACGCCGACCTCGGCGCCGGCAGCTCCCTCCGGATTTGCTCCCTCGTCGGGGTCGTCAGCGGCCGCCGATACCACCCCACCAAGCGCACCGACAGGCCTGTCAGCAACGACAAGTACCGGACAGGTGGCGCTCAGTTGGGATATGAACCATGAAGCTGACTTTGTCTTGGCATATAACGTGGAACGTTCGGAAAGCGGTGGCCTATTCTTCCTTCTCGCGACGACGAGCGGGACCGTTCTCATCGATACGCTGGTTGAGAACGGAGTTGAGTACACCTATCAGGTACGGGCGGCCGATGCAGCTGGCAATTTGTCGCAACCATCAGCATCAGTATCAGTAACGCTGGTGGCCCCGACGCCGACGCCGACGCCCACGCCCACGCCCACGCCAGCTCCGGTACTCACAGGAACTCCCACGGCCCCCGTAACGCCTGCGACGGCTACTCCGGAACCAACGGAAACTGTGACGCCGGAAGCGACCGCGGTGCCCGGAGCAGAAATCATCGTCCGCGACCTCTCCGTCTCTCCACGCGTCCTGGCCGCTGACGAACCGGTCGAGATTTCAGCGACGGTGGCCAACACTGGAAGTAAAGGCGGACTGTACTCGGTCTCCCTCCAGGTCAGCCCCAGTGACGATGGGCTCCTCGACGACGACACGAGAACCGGCGTGTTACTCCCGGGTGAATCGATACCGCTTCTCTTCACGGTTTCGCGGACCACACCCGGCGATTATGCGGTCTCAATCGGGTCATTGGCAGATGCTTTCACAGTAGTGGAGGCAACCGTAAACGTCTCCGTGGAGACTGAAGTCGCGATCTCCGACGAGGCGGCCGCAACGGACGCTGCAGGAAACACGGTCGCGATCTTCGCCGGCCGCTCATCATCAGTCACAGCGGATACCGTCTCTCTCCCGATCCAGCTCCCCATCGGGACGTCGCTCGGAGGGTTTACAGACCCGGTATCCGGAATCTCAGTTGATGAAGAGGGAACCGTAACAATCCCTCTCAAGGACGATCAGGGCAGTACCCAGATCAACCTCGTCATCAGGACTGCTGGGCTAACGGGCACTGGAACCAGTGCAACGGGCACGGTGACGTCTATCGCACTGGAATCTCCTCCTCAGGAAGTTGACCTGACCGATCAGGACTCAGACCTCGGGAACATCGTGGTTACCGTAAACGCGGATTTGAACGCATTGCCAGAAAACGCCCGCGTGAAGATGACCCCAAAGGCCACTCTCCCACAGGGCGTTCAATCGCAGATCGAGCTGCTCGCTCAAGAGGGTGCCACCACGATCGTCGCTGTCGGCGGAACGATCGAGGTTGAGACCACAAACCTCCCGAACGGGGCTCACGGTGTAGGGACCGTGACCATCTGTATCGGAGTCGGTGAAGCATGGGTGCAGAGAAACACGGGTAACACCTTCAAGTTTGGCCACACGACAACGAACGCAGAAGGCAACAGTGTCCGAGAACTGTTGGATGCCACCCAGCAAGGTGCTCTTGATGCCGAGGGACGTGTGGTGTTTTGCGGCGAGTCGAACGGGTTCTCTTCCTACGCCCTGATCGCGCTCGCGCCGCTGTCGGCTGACCTCCAAATCGGCAACCTCGTCATCGATCCAGCGGTCCCCTCGGCCGGTGAAGTCCTCTCTATCAGCGTCGACGTCACAAACACGGGAGCGCAATCCGCTACTCGGAGCGTTGTTCTGCAGATCAACGAGCAAGCTCTCGCGAGGAAAGACGTGACTGTGGAACCTGGCACGACGGAGTCCGTCGTGTTCCTCCAGGTTGCACCGGAGCGCCGGTTCACGGTCGAAATAGGTGAACTTACCGCCACTGTCGACGTCTCCATCAAACTCGGAATCGCTGATGTCCGAATCACAGACCTGACAGTGAATCCTGCCGAGCACATCCCCGGTGGGACCGTGACCGTCCGGGCTACAGTTGAAAACATCAGCGACCAGGCCGGAGTTTTTGATGTACTCCTCTCGGTCGACGACGTCCCCGATTCACGGATCACCGTAAGCCTCGATCCCGGTGAGTCTCGCACAGTGGCGTTCGGGGTGACCCGACGGGACGAAAAGGAGTATCGAGTAGCCATCGGTTCAGCCATCGATACGTTCGTAATCCGGCTCCCGGTCGTTGCCACTCCGACACCCACTCCGCCGCCTCCAACAGCAACACCAACCCCGCCCCCGGCGACGACCGGGGTCGTCTCAACGCCTACTATCGTTCCAACCCAAGAGCCGGAAGGTACACCTCAACCAACCCCGGAACCAGAACCGACCGCGACTCAAGCCCCGTTAGTTTCACCGGAAGAGGGAGAAGAACGAGGCGGGTTCTCCATACTTCTACTGCTCGTCATCGCAGTGCTCGTAATCGGGGCGGTAGCGGCGGCGGCCATCGTTATCCAACGGCGGCGGCCACCACCAGAACTTGGAACTCCTCCAGTGGAGCCGGGCCCCAGTGACACGCCGCCGGATGCTGCGGTGGCGGACGGAGATGCCGAAGAACGATCGGTGCCGACAGACGACGTTTCAGCCACCGATGACGATGCTGCGGTGGCGGACGGAGATGCCGAAGAACGATCGGCGCCGACAGACGACGCTTCAGCCACCGATGATGACCCGCCGCCAACGCGGCCGTGAGGCCGGCTTCCTGGGTAACTTCACGGAGTCTGCGAGAGGT
>JASLZO010000130.1 GCA_030754805.1 Dehalococcoidia bacterium | reverse complement strand
GCCGCTCTGCCACAGGCGCCTCCAGTCGGGAAATCGGTCCTGGTCGTCGTTGTCGTCGACCATTTCGAAGAGGTTCCGCTCCTCGTTCTCGTAGTCGATGACGCCGCGCGCATCGGTGATGAACGCCGAGGTCGTGTACTCCGGCTCCATACGGTACCGCTCGCCATAACCGAACCAGGGATAACTGTCCTGAGACGCTGTCAGGTAGTACGCCGTCCCCTCCTGCTTGGCGGCGCGGTGGTTCTGGAAATTCTGGTTTGGGAACCGGCGATTGGATCGACTTCGGGCGATCTCGGATCGCAGGTTGAATCCATGCACGTCATCGACATCGAGATTGAGTCCGAGGATTTCGGTGCCTGTGGGCAGGCCATACGCAAACCTGACAAACCGCTGGTTCGAACCGTCGGAGACGTTCCCGTGGGCTCTCTCCACGGGCAGGAATACCGGCTCACCCTGCCCATTGACCTGCAGATTGGAGGTCGACTCGATCCGGTAGTCGTTGGCGACGACGAGGACAAAGACGATGCTCCTCGCCTCCTGCGACGTGCTGATCTCCTCATCCGGCTGCTGACGGAAATCGCGCTGGATGTTGTAGGTCAGCTCGATCTGCTCGGCCCCGTTCGCCTCGATCACGCCGGCTCGCCGTTCACCGCCACGCACCGTCGGCCGGATCTCCGGGTGATCGACGCCGTCGATGACGACGCGGTCGGCAAACAGTTGGGCGCCTCCGATGCCGTCCTCGGGCGAGTCATCGGACAATCGTAAGACGATGGTCTCGATGTTGCCACCGTTCTGCGCCTCGGTGAGAACGCCGCTCAGGGCGTTGTCGCCGATTTTCCGCGAGGTGCTGAAATTCGCCACGTTGAGATAGGTAAAGCCCAGTCGCGAGAAGTCGCCCAACTGGGCCGTGGAGTGCATGCCCCAGAAGTTCGTCATGTTGCCCAGTACCTGGCCCGGTGAATTCTCGAACTGGAGGGGCGTGCCTGGAGAAGCCAGTCGTGAGGCCAGCAGGGTCAGCTCGTACTTGTCGGTGGCCAGATCCCACTGGATGCCGTTGAAAACAGGCTTGGTGAACGTCAGGGGCGTGAGCGAGGTCCGGATGGCTTCACCGACCGCCAGGGAGGAAAAGAACTGCCCCTTGGACATGGAGGAGACCACCAGATCGCTGAACCACTGGCCGAACTTCGGGCCCTTGCGGATCGTGCTGCCGAAGGGTTCAGGATTGTCCACCGTCCAGTTGTAGATCTCGAACCCGCGGGAGATGTAATTCCCATACATGTCGTACTGGCGCACACCCTCGAGTTCGACTGAGACGTACCTCTCGTAATTGTCACGAGCATAGTTGGAATACTCGTCGCCGACCCACCGGTAGAAATGGTACAGGCTCTGTGGATACTTCCACTTCCTCTGTGCCGGCGTCATGGCGACGTCCTGTATATCCACGCCCTGAGGTTCGCGCCCGGAGAAGAAGGTGCTCCGTTGCGCGGGTGCTTCGGTGGTCATCAGACAGACCAGCCCCAGGACACACAATCCTGCGTGACGTACCCTGTTCACGTTTCCTACCTCCTCAGGCCCGCTCGCGTCAGTACGCGACCCGTACGGTCTTCGTTGTGTGGAACGATCCGGTTGCCGTGTGAATGTCTACCGAAGCGAGATATGTACCGGGTGGAACGGTGCCGCCGTGATCGTCAGTCCCATCCCATACCTCTGAAAACACGCCGCCCACGCGGTTCTCCTGAACCAGACTCCTGACTCGGCGTCCGCTCAGATCGAGGATCAGGACGGTGAGGGCTCGCGGGTTGGAGATCTGCGTCACCGTGAATTCCACACGGGACTCATCGTTGATGCCGTCGCCGTTTGGCGTGAACACCGCAGGGACGACCGCCACGTTGCGTAGAATGTCGCCCACGGACCGCTCTGTCAGGGCGACTCGGAGCGTGTTCGTCAGCACGTCTCTGTTGGCGTCGCCCTCGAGCACGGGCTGGCCGAGCAGTTCCGAGGTGCTGTCCCAGACCCTGCCGCTGAAGACGGTGCCGAAGACGACGACGGAGCCCTCGAAGACAACCCGAAACGGCACGTTGTTCGTCGCCTCGATGCGGGCGCTGGAGAACTCGACCGTGAGGCTGCTGTCGGTCTCCGACACATCGTCCGGTGCGATGCTGACCAGAGGGTTGCCCATCAACAGGTCCAGGAATCGGGGCCTTGTGGGCGTCTCGATCCGCAGCGCGTCGAAGCCGGATTGACCGGCGTTTACCCGGGCGCTCACGTCGTACGCGAAACGGGCGGTCTCGCCGCCGTTGACCTGGGCGATGCTGTGTTGGGGATCCGGCTCGCCCTCGATCGAGATCTCGCCGAACACCGCGTCGGCGGGGGGAGCGAAGCTTTCCACAACCAGCGATTCAACATGTGCGGTCTGACTGACAGAGGTCCCTTCCAGCAGGATCCGCAACTGGAAGAAAGGCCTGGGGCTGGGCAGAGAAATCTGCTGCCCGGAGACCAGGGGAAGAGACCAGTCGCTCCAGTTCTCGCTGTCGTTCTCGAATCGAGATGAGCTCTGTTGTAGAACGCCGAATTCCCGCTCGGTGATTTCGTTGAAGCTGACGACGCGGGTCTCGGAGTCTACCACGCGCTCGTAGAAAGTCAGTGGTGTGTCGTCCAGGCCGGTCTTCATCCGGATCGTTACCGATGTCTCTGGATCGTCGACGGGACGCAATTCGCCTTCCACCCGTTCCAGGTGCCGCTGACTCCAGGAGATCGTGCCATAGTTCGACACCGCTCCCAGGTTGACGACCTGGCTCTCGTAGGTTGCTCGAGGTACGAAGCCATCTCCGAACAGCTCCACTTCGGCGATTTCGAAGGGGCTGCGCGACCCCACGCGCAAACGGAGAAAGCGGATGAACTGGGAAGGAAAGATGAGAGTCGCCACGCTCGTCGGATTCACCGGGACGTCTCGTAGGAGCTGGTACAGCGGCTGGCCGGCAACGTACGACTGGCCGTCTGCGATCTGCACCTCGTAGCGGCGGACAAAGTCGTTGCTGTAAGGCCTGCCGTTGGCGTCAGTCCCCTCCGGTCGAGGAAAGAACGAGAGTCTCTCCGCGGGAATCCGTGATCCCAGGTCGAGAAAGAAAACCCGCCCGCTCTGGTCGATGCCGGCCCTCTTGAACAGGTTTTCTGTGGATGTAGTGCTGTCGCCGTCGACGATGGTCAGGCTGATCTTGTCCCGAAGCGCCGTATTGTCCCAAAGGGCGGCGTCGCCTTCGCTGATGAAGTCCCCGGGCCTGCCGTAGCTCCAGTTCAAGCTGGTGAGGATGTTCTGATCGGGAAAGAAGCCCCTCATCTGGATCGCCATCGGGGCCGTCTGTGAGTCGATCTGCGCCGTGCTCTTGGCGACTTGCGCCCACGGGATGCCACTGCTGCCACCCAGAATCCACTGGTCGGCAAAGGACTGCCCCGCCGGACTGAGACACATGCCCAGCGCCAGCGCGGCGGCCAGCGTAGCCCTTCGGTGATTCATCTCTCGGCAGAGCGGGGATGTACCGCTTCGTAGACCTCCCGATCGAACGTGTAGTCAAGATCCACCGTTTCGATCGGTTCTGACTTGTAGTCGAATCTCAGCGCCAGATTCGCCAGATGGACAGTAAGGGCCTCTACGTCATTGTGCAGGGCCTGAAACACGACGTATCCGCTGACCTCCTGGCCGCTGAACACGTATTCTGCTTTCAGCAGCGTCTGGTTCAGGATGTCGGTGATCTCCCGATACATGCGATGGCTCTGACCGGAGTAGGCACCCAGATAGGGACCGAACTGGTCTTTGAGCAGACCATCGTCGAGAACCGAATAGCTCCGTCCGCTTGGCGTCGTGATCCACATGTTGGCCGGGTCGAGCAGGACCTTGGGGTAGGCGTAGTTCTTCACTCTGACCAGCAGCACGGTGAAACGGCGGGGGGTTTCGTGCTCGCCCCAGGGCCTCCAATCCCCGAACGTGTAGGGGTTGGTGGATTCCGGCCCGCTGTTGGACTGATTGGGAAACTGACGATCCAGAAACTCCTCGCTCAGCACCCTGACCGCGATCTCCAATCGGTCCTGTACGTAGACGATCGTTCCATCGTCCTCAACGGTCATGCCGCTGGCTTGCTGAGGCGTGGGCACGGGGGCCTCGGCGAACCTTCTCTTGCCAATCTGGGTCCCACAGCCGGCGACGAGGAGACAGCCCACCAGCACCGGCACCAGGTGGGAGATGCTATTGAGCGGCTTCATTCCGATTGCCCGTTCCGAGTTGACTCCAACAAAAAAACGAGCAGAGAGAGATGGATCGTTCAACCCA
>JASLZO010000012.1 GCA_030754805.1 Dehalococcoidia bacterium | reverse complement strand
TCCCACGTACTTCGCTTCCGACATCGCATACCACTACGACAAATTCCTGGTCCGCGAGTTCGAGCGCGTGATCAACGTCTGGGGCGCCGATCACCAGGGTCATGTACCCAGGATGAAGGCCGTAATGCGTGCCCTGGGGCTCGACCCCGAGCGACTCCAGTTCATCCTGGTACAACTCGTCACGCTGAAACGCGGAGACGAGGTCGTAAAACTCTCGAAACGGTCGGGCGACATCATCACGCTCGAGGAAGTTCTCGACGAAGTGGGCCCGGACGCCTGTCGCTACTTCTTTCTGGCGCGGTCCGCCGACGCTCAGATGGATTTCGACCTCGACCTCGCCAAGCGGGAGGCGCCAGAAAACCCCGTTTACTACATCCAGTACGCCCACGCCCGGATCGCAGGGATCATTCGAGGAGCCAGGGAAGCGGGCCTCCCGGAAGCTGCAGCCGGAGCCGACGTTTCACTCCTTTCCGAACAGGCGGAGGAGCAGCTGATCAGGGAGATGCTTCGGTTCCCCGAGGTCGTTCAGGGTGCCGCCCGCAACCTGGAACCGCACCACCTGCCGCACTACGCACTATCACTTGCAACTGCGTTCCACGACTTCTACACGAGGCACCGGGTATTGGAGTCAGAGGAAGGAGCCGCCGTGGCCCTCGCACGCCTGCGTCTCGTCTATGCCGCCCGGACCGTCCTCGCGAACGTGCTTGGGCTGATGGGGATGACTGCTCCCAATCGGATGTAACCGGGTAATTCGTTGGCGCAGGCATGGTTGGCAGTAAGGTGAATGGGCCAGGCGTTCAGCGTCGTTTCGATGAAGCGCGGCGCGACCCCTCTCTCGTGGTGTTGGAGGGCTTCCACGCAATCAAACATGCCATCCGCTTCGAGGCGGACTTCGTGGGCATCGTGTGCCTCGATGCCACGGCTGCCCGGAACATGGCGTCAGCTCTGGCGCCTGACATAGCGAGCAGGCTGGAAGATCGGCTCGAAGAGGTGACCACGGAAGACTTCCGCCAACTGACCCGCGATCCGACCGACACGGAGATAATCGCGATCGCACGGCGCCCGATCGGTTCCCTAGCAGGCCTGTTGAATAGTCCCAAAGAGAGCCCCGTTGTGTTTCTAGATCGGCCTTCCAGTCACTGGAATATCGGGGCGGCGATCAGGGTAGCGGCCGCGGCCGGCGCAGCGGGGGTTCTCACCACCGGTTTCCAGGACCCATGGCACCCTTCAGCCCTTCGGGCAGCAACCGGCCTGCAGTTCGCGCTCCCTGTAATGCAGACGGACGAGCTCCAGGTCGGCGACCGACCGCTCGTGGCCATTGATCCAGACGGCGATCCATCGCAAACGCTGGTGGTGCCTGATCGGGCCGTCATCGCTTTCGGATCCGAGAGGGCCGGCCTCAGCGAAGAGGTGCTGCGGAGATCGCACCTCCGGATCGCGATCCCCATGGAACACGGTGTTTCCAGCCTCAATGTCGCAACCGCGGTTGCGGTCGTCTTGTACGCGGCCCGCCTGTCCGGAGCCTAGCGGCGGTCCTGAGCTCGAATCGCCGCGAGGACCTTTTCCGACGTAATCGGGAGGTCCGTGATACGAACTCCCACCGCATCCTCGACGGCGTTGGCGATGGCCGGAGCGGTCATGATGTTGGTGTGCTCGCCGATGCCCCGAACGTTGTAGGGCCCGTCGCCGATTTCGGACTCGAGGATCACCGTGGTGAGTTCCGGAATGTCCCGAACATTCGGCAATTTCATGTCTGCGAACGACGGATTGGTCACTCGTCCACTCTCGTCGTAGATCGTTTCGGTCATCAGCGTCTCACCGATGCCGTACACGATCCCTCCCTCCACCTGCCCGTGGAACGCGGTGGGGTTCAGGATCCTTCCAGTCTCGTGGACCGCGGTGAATTTTCGTAGTTCGACCTCGCCGGTGTCCGAATCGACCGAAACCTCCGCGATCTGGGTCCCGAACGACGTGAACGGGCTTGCGGACTCAGTGACGTCACCCCGCCCAACGACCGGCCCGCCCGACCGTTCAGCGATCTCTTCGATTCGGATGCGCTCGCCATTCGCCTCGTTCTCGGCAAATCCATTGCGGAATCTGACCCGTTCCTCCGACCACCCAAGGAACTCGGCCGCGAGCCGCCGAAGCTGCTCGCGTGCAGCTATCGCCGCCTCATGACCAACGATCGTCGTTACCCTCGCCCCACGGCTTCCACCGACGCCGTTCATGGGACCGGCCTCCGAGGTCGCGAACGGCCCTGGGGTGACCCGTCCTGCCTCGACCCCGAGTTGCTCAGCCACCACCTGCGCCATCAACGTGAACGTCCCTCCACCCGTGTCGTACGTGGAGAACTCCGCCTGGATATCGCCATCCGAGTGAACGGTGACGACGGCGTGGGCCTCGCCGCCTCCTTGACTGTGGTGACCGATTCCGATTCCGCGGCCCACATTCTCAGGCTTGTAACCTTCGTATGCGGCGACGCGGCTTGCTTCGGTCAACGTCTCCTCCACTCTCATCGCGTCGAAGGTGTTGCCGTTGATCAACTCCTCACCGGGGCCGATGACATTCTTCAAGCGGAACTCGAACGGGTCCATGCCTATCGCGCGCGCGACGACATCCATGTGTGACTCCCCGGCCCACAAACCCTGGGGCATCCCGGGTGCGCGGGCGAAGCCGCATGGGACCGTATTGGTGTAACAGTGGGACACATCGAGGCTGACGTTTGGAACGCGGTACGGACCGCCAACCTCGAGCACGCCACGTAACCCGTTCGGAATCGGAGCGTACGCGGCGTAGGCGCCCACCGCGAGGTATCCCTGAGCCTGCCATGCCGTGATCGTCCCGTCGCGTCTCACGCCAGCCTTGACCCGGATCGAGGACGGGTGCCGAGGGTTCATCGCCTGAAGTTCTTCCGAATAGTCCATCGTGAACTTGATGGGTCGTCCGGTCTTCTGGGCGAACAGGTATGAGAGATAGACGGCGGTCGTGTCCGTCTTACCCCCAAACGAGCCTCCGATGTACGTCGCGTTGAACACGACCTTCTCGGGTTCGAGGTCCGTGACCCGAATCAGTTCAATCCGGTTCGGGGTGGGCAGCTGGCAGGAGGCCCAGACTTGAAGCCGGCCTTCCTCATCGATCTGGACGAGCGACGCATGCGGTTCCAGGTACGCTTGGTGCTGCCAGGGAGTCCGGTAAGACTCTTCCACAATGACATCCGCTTCCGCGAAACCCTGCGCGATGTCGCCGCGCTCCCGATGTAGCTTCACCAAGACGTTACTCGGAGTTTCCTGCGGCCGAACCCCCGGATAATCGTTCATGCCAGGATGGAGGATCTCCGCGCCTGGCTGGGCCGCTTCCTCGGCGTTCAGGATGGGCTTCAGTTCCTCGTACTCGACGTCGATCAGATCGACCGCGCGCTGCGCGATATCCTCATCCTCTGCGACAACCGCGGCAATCTTGTCCCCAACGAACTGCACCTCGTCCCAGCAGAGTGCCGGTTCATCCTTGTGACCACCTCGGGCGGTTCGAATCCCTCTGACGTCCTCTCCAGTAAGCACCGCGTGAACGCCGTCCAACGCTAGTGCCGCGGAGGTATCGATGCGGACGAGACGAGCGCGGGCGAATGGGCTTCGCAGCAGCTTGCACCAGAGTTGGCCGGGCAGCGATATATCGAGCCCATACTTCCCGCGGCCCGTCACCTTGTCCGGCCCCTCGGATCGCCCGGTCGGCTGGCCGACAACGTTGTAAGTCGTGGTAGTCAAGGGAAAAGGCCTCCTGTTGTTTGCTTATGTCCCGGCCGGTCGGTTTATCGGGCGGTCGCGGAGCCTCTCTGTCGTTCGATGAACGGTGCAAAGATCGCCACAAGACGGTTCGCGAGGATATCCCGCATCTCCGGCGCCAAGCCCTGCATCATCCGCGTCGACTCGTCACCAGAAACGGCCGGAGAGTGAAGCGTCGAGTCCGGCAACAGTTCGTGAAGCGCATCGGCCGCGATCTTCAGGTGCGTCTCGTCGTCACCGCTGACGATGACGACAGGCGCCTGGATATTGCGGATGTCTTCCTCAGAAACCCCGAGCACGCGGGAATCCACGCGAAAGTAAGAACGCCACCGGCTCATCACACTGATGAAATCCGAAGGGGCCATCGCCAACAATCGGTCTCTGTTCCCGGGGTTCTCCTGGATTCGTTCGGCGAAGTATGGGGTGGCGACCACGGCGTCCATGCCTCCTTCGTCCGCGGCCAGGATGAACTGGCCGTAGTACTGGTGCCCAAGCCGTCGGGCCGCCCCCTCTCCACCGGTAACCCACCAGAGAAGCAGTCCGCTCACGTCCTCTGGGTACGCGATCGCGTGCATCAACGAAACGCGACACCCGTTGGACCCACCGCCGACCCAGGCTGGGGCGGCGTCGATCCGGTGCAACAGCTCATGGAGGTCGTCTACCCACACGTCCTGCTCGGACCCGCCCCCGCCGATCACCACGTCCGACGCTCCACAGTTTCGTCGGTCGAAGATGATAACGCGATGATTCCCGGCCAACCGTTCGGCGATCGGTCGCACACCATCCATCCCGATCCGAGCACCCGGAGTCAGCACGATCGGCGGGCCATCACCATCCAGTTCCTCATAGCGGATATTCGCGCCGTTGATAGTGATCGTCGGCATCTCCACTCCCCCTTGTCCTCGTGGACGGGGCGAGGATAACCGGGCTTGCTGCCGTGGGCAATCCAAAGCAGATGGGCTCACACCAACCGGTTGGCTTGACGTCAATCCTTTAGCCGGATTCGACCAGCTCCCCTAAACTGAAAACGCCGGCTCGTGGGCCGGCGTGTTTCATCATCGATCTTGCCAAGCTACTCCGTAAAGTGCTCCGCGATGTACTTCTCCGCAAAAATGGCGGCGGTCGCACCGTCACCCACGGACGAGGCCACCTGTCGCGAAGACTGCTCGCGGATGTCGCCTGCCGCGAACACGCCGGGGAACTTCGTCTCCATCTTCAGATTTACGTGCAGGTGTCCCATCTCGTCAGCCGGCAGTACACCTTCCAAAAATTGGCTGTTGGGTGAAAGCCCGACATAGATGAACACTCCATCGACCGGACGGTCGTACACGCGGTCTTCTTTGAGATTCTTGACTGCCACGCTCGCCACCAGACCGTTTCCTTTGACTTCCTCAACGGTGGAGTCCCAAAGGAAATCCATCTTCGGGTTGGCGAACGCACGCTCTTGCAACACTTTCGTCGCACGGAGTTCATCTCTCCGGTGGACGATTGTCACCTTCGACGCGAACCGGGTGAGGTACGTACCTTCCTCAACGGCAGCGTCGCCGCCACCGACGACGATCAGGTCGCGGTCGCGGAAGAAAGCACCATCACAGACAGCGCAGTATGAGACGCCGCGACCAGAAAATTCATCTTCGCCCGGGATCTCCAGCTTGTTGTGCGTTGAGCCGGTGGCAATCACCAGGGCCTTCGCGTGGAATTCCTTTCCGTCCGTCCTCACGACCTTGATTTCACTCTCAAGGTCGACCGATTCGACGTCTACATATTCCATCTCGAGGCCAAACTTCTCCGCGTGGTCAAGCATTTTCTGCCCGAGCTCGGGACCCGTGATCGCCTCAATCCCCGGATAGTTCTCGATATCCTCGGTGACAGCGAGTTGGCCGCCGATGGTTCCACGTTCCAGCACGAGCGTCTTCAGACGGGACCTCGTACCGTACAACCCGGCGGCCAGGCCAGTAGGCCCGCCCCCTAAGATCACCAGGTCGTAGGTTTCCATCGTCTCTCCTTCTACCTATCGGTCCCGGAGTCACCGGTTAGCTGACGACCTTGCTCAGCAATCGGTCTTTGAGTGCCTTCTTCGGCATCGCACCGACGACCTGTGCAACCGGCTCGCCCTTCTCGAAAACTATCAGTGTCGGGATGCTCATGACCTGGTACTTCAACGCAATGTTGGGCGCGTCGTCTACGTTCAACTTCGCAAAGGTCATCTGTTCCTTGTACTCATCTGCCAGCTCTTCAACAATCGGCGAGACGATACGGCAAGGACCGCACCACGGCGCCCAGAAATCAACGAGTACCGGCTTGTCGGACTCAAGGACCTCGGCACCGAAATCATTTTCTGTTACTTCCTGAGGCTTTGCCATGTGGCCCCTCCCTGACGGGCTTCTGCCCGGTGTCAATGCGGTGAGATTAAGCGTAACCACCATTACGCGCAGTAGTAGCAACTACCAAGGAATAGTGCGCTCCGATACCGACTGAAGTATAGCAATGCGGCCAGCCGGTATGAACAGTAGGCAGCACGGAATGGCCGACGGGACGTGTGTCCCGTGCTTACTACTGCTCATAGCTGAGGGTCAATCAGGCCAGATTCTCCTTTTGGAGGGCGAAAAGAATTTTCTCAGAGGTGAGGGGAAACTCCCGTAGCCGGACGCCAGTCGCTCCAGCGATCGCATTGGAAAAAAGGGCTAGACCCGGGACGAGACACGCTTCGCCAACACCTCGCGCTCCGTAGGGGCCATCCGGTGCCGGAGTCCCTACCAATTCGACATCCACCATCGGGACGTCCAACGCCGTCGGCATCCGGTAGTCCAGAAGCGTCGCGTTTCTGAGAACGCCTCCATCATAGTGGTAACCCTCCCACAGAGCCCATCCCAGGCCCTGCGAAGCCCCGCCCTGAATCTGTCCCTCCACCGCCATCGGATTCAACGCCATGCCCGGGTCCTGGAAAGCTGTATACCGTTCTACGCCGACCTTGCCGGTTTCGTGGTCGACAGCCACCTCGACCACGTGGACAGATGTGGATGGCGCAGCCGCCATCCCTGTGACCGTCCCCTTGCCTACAATGGGTCCAGGCATCTGCCGAGCATTCGCCCGGGCGAGCGATCCCAGAGGGATACTCTGTTCGGAGTTGTCTTTGACGAAAAAGGTCCGGTCCGCGTAATCGATCTCGTCAGGATCCACCTGGAGGGCCTGCGCCGCCCGGTCCTTCAGTTGCCCCATCGCGTCACCGACCGCACGGAGCACGGCGGTTCCGGTCGCGTACGTCGTCCGGCTACCCCACGAACCGTCGGTGTAACCAATCGAGTCCGTGTCACCGGTGCTCACGTGGACATCGCTAACGTCCACACCAAACTCCTCGGCCACAACCTGAGCAAACATCGTTTTAACGCCAGTAAGGTCAACAGAGCCGGTAACGACCTCGAACGTCGAATCAGGATTGACGGTCAACTGGGCGCTGGAAACCCCTGCGGCACCTCCCCAGAATCCCACCGCCAGGCCGCGGCCGCGGCCTTCCGGAACCGGGCTGGTCCAGGCTGGATGGCCTCTAACTTCTTCGAGGAGTGCCTGCAGTCCGATCCGTGGAAGAGGCTGATCGTTCGACATCGGCCCCCCCTCCGGATTCACGTTCCGAAGCCGGAGTTCGACCGGGTCGATTCCTACCTCCGCCGCGACTTCGTCCATGATCGTCTCAACGGGCAAAAGACCCTGTGGGGCGCCGGGCGCGCGATAAGCCGCCACATGTGGCCGGTTCGTCACGACTTCGAACGCATCGATGCGCAGGTTCGGGATTGCGTAGTAAGAGTATCCGGTCATCGCGGCGATGCCGACCGAGGAGCCTGGATAGGCCCCCGACTCCATCGCTATATCGCTCTCGATGGCCGTGATTCGGCCATCGCGTGTGACGCCAATCTTCGTGCGGATCGAGGAACCAGGTGCGGGTCCCGTTCCGACGAATGTTTCCAAACGGCTCTGAGCGAAGCTCACCGGTCGTCCGGTCATACGCGCAAGGATGATTGCCAGAGGCTGTGGGTACACGGAGTTCTTTCCTCCGAAACCACCCCCGATTTCGGTCGGAACAACCGTCACCTGAGAATGGGAAAGGCCGAGCAAGAAACAGATCTGCGCCTTGATTCCAAACGCACCCTGAGTCGTGGTCCATACCGTCACGTGACCACCAGCGTCCACTTCTGCCGTGCAGGCATGTGGCTCCAGATACCCCTGGTGGACCATCGTGGTGGTGAACTCACGCTCAATCACGACGTCTGCTTCCGTGAAACCCACCTCCACATCACCGCGCTCGCTGATCATGTGCATGGAAACGTTCGTCGGTCGATCCTCCTCATCGCCAAAGCCCTGGGTCCGGACTTTCTCGTGGATGATCGGTGCGTCCGGCTCCATGGCGGCACGAACGTCGTCGACCACCGGCAAGACCTCGTATTCCACCTCGATGAGGTCGAGCGCTTCGTCGGCAATATGGGAGCTCGTCGCAGCAACGGCGGCAACCGGATGGCCCTGCCAGGTGGCTTTCCCCTGGGCCATCACAATCTCTCTGAGGTCGTCCAGATCGATGGGAAGCTCTCCCGCAACGGCACCCTTTTCTCCAAGGGCTGGAATGTCCTTCCCCGTGATGACCGCCTTTACCCCGGACAAGACGCGCGCGCGCGAAACATCGATCTTCAAGATCCGGGCGTGGGCATGAGGGCTCCGTAGGACCTTGCCATAGAGAGCCCCCAGCTTGTGGACGTCCGCGGCGAAAGCGGCCCGACCTTGAACCCGTTCCACCGCGTCGACGCGCGGGATTGACTGGCCAAGAACGCGAAAGTTGTCTTTGGTTTTTTCCCCGTCCACTTGGGTCATGACTGCCTCCTAGGACGTCCCTGCTACCGCCTGTACCGACCGGATGATCTTGTCGTAACCAGTGCAGCGACACAGGTTCCCGGCAAGGTTCAAGCGAATCTCTTCCTCTGTCGGATGAGGGTTGTTCTCCAGCAGGTATACGGTGGACATCAGGAAACCAGGAGTGCAGATACCACACTGAAGACCACCGTTGTCGATGAACGCCTGTTGAATAGGGTGCAGTTCCGTACCGTTAGCCAGGCCCTCGACCGTCTTGATCTGTCGGCCCTCCATCTCAACGCCGAGTGAGCAACACGAGTCAATCGTGACGCCGTCCACGATCACGGTGCACGCGCCGCAGTTCCCGTTGCTACAGCCCTCCTTCGCCCCGGTGAGTTCCAGCTCGTCACGGAGGACCTCAAGAAGCGTCTGCCGCGGCTCGACCGCAACCTCGACGTTATCTCCGTTCACTTCGAAACTGACGATTCGTCGCTTTGCCATCGGTTTCTCCTACTCGATATTCGGATGTTCGGTATTAGGAAACGGTCAGTCGACCTGCACGCCAAGCTGGCCTGCACACGAAGCAAGCGCTCGACGAGTCAGCACCTTGACCAGTTCGATGCGGTATTCGGCCGATCCCCGGACGTCCGAGATCGGGCTAGCCGCCTCGATCGCGCGCTCTCCCGCTTGTCGAACGATGTCGCGAGTCAATTGCTGCCCTCGCACAACGCCCTCCGCCGCAGTCGCCCTCACGGGGGTCGGTGCGACAGAAGTGAGCACGATTCCAACTTCTTCCACGCGTCCGCCGTCGGCGACCGTCATCGAGACCCCAACGCCGGCAACGGCGATGTCCATCTCGGCACGGGGGATAAACCGGACATAGTGGCTGCTGCTGCGCGGTGCGGGTGGCGGGACCTTGACCTCCACCAGGAATTCGTCCGGTTGGAGGGTCAATTGGCCGGGACCGGCGAAGATGCCCTCAAGTGGCTCTTCCCTCTGGCCGCGAGGCCCTGTGATCGTCACTGTCGCATTCAACGCGATCAGGGGTGAGATGGTATCGCCCGAGGGAGCGCCGTTCCCTATGTTCCCGCCGATCGACCCACGATTCTGGATTTGCACAGACCCGACGAACCCCGTCGGTATCTCGACACCCGGGTAATTCGCAACGACGTCCGGATGGTTGTGCACACGGGCGAGGGACACTGCAGCGCCGATTCGCAGGCCGGTGCTGGCCGAGTACTCAAGGATGTTCAACTCTGGGATCCGCTTCATATCGATCACGATTTCGGGCGTCCATCTGCCGACGCGGATCTGGTCTATCAGATCAGTCCCCCCGGCAAGGGCTCGGGCGTTGCCGTTGGCGCCGGCAAACGCTTGGACGGCCCCGTCGATCGACGTCGGAGCCACATATTCAAAGTCGCGCATAGTCACCTCCCCCTGATGTACCGGAAGCGAGCGTGTCGCCCCCGATCAGAACCCTACCACTACTCTCGACGGGTTCATCTTCTCACAACTGAGACACTTGTCTCATGCACCCCTCTACAATGTCCCGCACCATAGAGCGGGACGCGGAACTTCGTCATCAGGAGCGTGCGAACGGGTGGATTCAGAGTGGGTTCGGGGTTCGATGGCGATCCTGCGCGTCCTCCATATCGGTCTTGGAATCTTTTGGGTGGGTTCAATCGCATTCCTGACGCTGTTGCTGGAACCACACTTACGTTCTCAGGGGCCCGGTGCGCTTCGGCGCACGATGGGCCCGATGCTGCCGGTGATGGGCCCCGCTCTTCTGGGAGCGTCACTCGTGACGGTCCTGTCGGGCGCGGCGATGATTCTAATCCTGGGTCGCGATGACTACAGCATCTTCTTTTCGACCGCCTGGGGACGCACAATCCTCTTCGGTGGAGCGATGGGTGTTCTGGCGTTGATCGTCGGCGACGGCCTCGTTCGGCTGCAGAGGTGGCGGCTCGATGCCCTAGGTGCTCGACTCGCGGAACAGGTGCTCCAGGGAGAACAGCCTGGCCCGGAGGCAACTGAGCGGGTCGCGCGAATCGAAAGCAGGCTCTGGCTCATAGGGAAGATCAACTTCGGCCTGCTCGTACTTGCCATCACGGCCATGGCGACCGCTCGGTACGCGTAGCAACTGACCGCTGAAAGGAGTCCGCCCCGATGACCAACGACAACCGTAGAGTGATCACCGCAGAGATCGACATCGGAACGCCGCCTCCAGCGGTTTGGAACGTCTTCCGGGACCTCGAGGGATGGCCAAACTGGAACGCGGCATGCAAAGAAGCGCACTGGACCGACGGTGCTTCTTGGCACCGCGGATCAACGCTGGAGATGGTCCTCGCAGTGGGCGACGAATTGGTGACGGTCCAATCGACTCTCGCCGAAGACGACTTCCCGTGGCTCATCACGTTTGAGTCGTCCGCCGAAGGACTGCGCTTCGAGCGAAAGTTCGAACTCGACTACACCGGGCGCAAGAGCATGCAGATCGACACAATGACATTCGCCGAAGACATCGACCAGGCACAGATCGACAGCTGCCGGCCGGGCTGGGAGTCGATGGTCCGGACTTCCCTCGAATCGCTCAAGGTCGAGGTCCAAAGGGTCGGGACCGACGGGATCTGGGAACTCACGGCCCGAAGACGATAGCGGAGTTGACAAGGAACCCGGCGTCCGTCCCTGACCGGCCGAATAGTCGGCCCTACTACGTCACGCTGATCTCAGCGACGGCCGGAACGGTCTGCTCGTAGAGGCCCATGACCGTGTCTTCGTCCTACACCGAAACGGACGCGGACGCGGGGGCCGGAGCCAGTTGGTCGGAGATGAACCGGCAGAATGCTGCTAGGGCAGTGAGCATCGTCGTCCCGAACCCCAGCCTCCTCTTCATGGTCAGGATCCTGATCGTGTCGCCCCCTCCTCCACGCTTCTGTGTACACAGGCATACGCAGTCACCACGAGGGGGTCACGCGGACGATGTAACGCGCAAATGTATGGAGGTTGTGAAGAGCCGGCCGACCTAGACTCGCAGCACCTGGTTCAAACGGCGAATCAGAGATGTTTCCTGCTGCTGCGAGTCGATTCCTGGCGGCCGATACGGCGAAGGAGGGCCGGTCTGGTCTCCGCCCGCTCCTATCCGTCCTCGTCTTCGATCTCTGCTTCCGCGTACTCCATCGGAAGTCCGGCCCCTCGATAGGCCGCCGTCCCGGCGACCGCGTGGAGGAGATTCTCTCCGTGCCCCTTCACACAAAGGATGGACGCCGCCATGGCGCTCCGTACCCCAGCCTCGGAAATAACCGCCACTGGACGATCCGTTGGCACCTCCGCGACCCGCTCCCCCAACTCCCCCAGAGAGATAAGAAGAGCGCCCGGCACGTGGCCCATTTCCCATTCGATCGGTTCACGCACATCAAGTGTGATCAGGTTATCCGCCCGAACGTCCGGCGCCAGGTCGCCGACATCGATCTCCTCGACGGTCTCGACGGGCAGCCCCGCATCGACCCACGCCGCAATCCCCCCGGTGATTACCGTCGCCGAAAGACTCTCGGTATCACCCAATTGCTCCAGAGCAGCTTGGGCCGTCTCCTCATCGCCCGCGATCAGAATGACTGGCGGCGACCCGATGCCATATGCCGCGGCAAGAAGGTCAGAAACCCGGCTTGCCAGGCCACGTGCGCTGTAAGGAAGATTCAGCGCCCCAACGGGGTGTCCGGAGTCGAACTGTCTCGAATCCCGGATATCGACCACGACCGCAGTCCCGGCTCGGACAGCTTCGTGTGCTTGCCCGGCCGGGACCGCTTCGTCGTTCTCTTGGACCATTAACGCGCTCGGACTTTACGCACGCTCACGCACAAAGATCGTGTTCGGATCCGTGCCCATCTCGATACGCTGCACCACGTCACCGGTGGCCGCGTTGATGACCGCTACCGCCGCTTCCTTGCTGATGGTCGCATAAACGAACTCACCGTTCGGGTGGACAGCAACCTTTGATGGGCTCGTTCCCACCGTCGCCCTCCACAGTTCGGTGAACGGTGCCTCGACGCTGTTTGCGACTACGACCGTGTCCTTGGAGTGGGCAGTGTAGCTCACCGTTCCGTCAGGGCTAAACGTGTTCATGATCACGTTCTCACCGGTCGGCACTCGAGAGAAGGGCTCAAGTGTAATCGCATCTAGAACCACATTCCCGTTGGATCCCCTCTCCTGCACCCAGACGGTCTTGCCATCTGGGGAAGCAGTGAGCATGAACGGACGTGAGCCGCCACTCTTTCCCATCCGATATCCCTTGGATGAAGAGGTCCCACGGCTGGCGCTGCGCGATACTCGAAAGAGTCAGTACAGCGGGAGAGAAATCGACCTCCGCCACCACGCGCTGGCCCGGGCCACAATTCGCGAGGGCCTCCATAGTCTTCATCAGAGGGTCGGGGCAGACCAGGCCTCGGAGGTCAAGCCTGATCTCCCCGCCCGGGTCAGCGGTATTCATCGCTTCAGAATCGTAACGCCGCAGTTGTCACCGGCCCCGATGACGTGCGCCAGGGCCACCTTTGCGCCCTCGACCTGCCGCGCTCCGGCTTCGCCGCGCAGCTGCCACGTCAGCTCGACAATCTGCGCAACCGCTGAAGCGCCCATTGGTTCGCCTTTGGAGAGCAGTCCTCCGCTCGGGTTGACGGGTAAGCGCCCCCCGATCTCGGTGGCTCCAGATTCGACGAGAGGGCCCCCTTCGCCGTCGGCACACAAACCCAGTTCTTCCATATACCGGATTTCGGAGAAAGCATCCGCATCTTGCAATTCGACGACATCCAGGTCCTCGGGACCCATGCCAGCCATCTCGTACGCCTCCTGCGAGGCGATCGTCGTCGGCCAGGGATTCTTCATGTTCGCCGTAATGCTGTAGGACGGCGCCCGGGTCTGTGGATAGAGCGGGCTCCGCAACGAAACGCCAGCAATCGTGACCGGGGTTTGTCGTGAAGAGCGCGCTGCGAACTCCGCCGAGCACAGCACGACCGCCGCCGCCCCTTCGTTCGGAGCACAGAGTTCGAGGAGCCGGATCGGATCGCAGATCAAGCGCGAGTTCATGACCTCTTCCAGCGGCGTCTCTTTCTGATACATCGCGTATGGATTCGACGCACCATGTTTGTGGTTCTTCACGGAGACCTGAGCGATCTGCTGTTCTGTGGTTCCATAGTCCGCCATGTGTCTCTGTGCCCACAGGGCCCAGTACATCGGGTTTACGCCCAGTCCCATGCGGATCTGCCAGTCCTCGTAGATTGACCGTGGGTCCATGAATCCCCGCGGCATCTTCTCGACCCCCATCGCGAGCACGACATCCTTCACACCGGTCGAGATCATCTGGTATCCGAGCCAGATCGGGACGGCGCCACTCGCGGACGCGCATTCGACGTCGAATATCGGAATCGATGTGAGGCCAAGTTCGCCTAGGATCCGTGGGCCCGTCGTCGGCGGGAGGTTCATCGAGGCGGAGAACGCGGCATCGACGTCCCTCCACGCAATGCCGGCGTCCTGAAGCGCCATCACCGCGGCTTCCCTGCCGATATCCTGATACGACTTGTCGTCGTACCGCCCGAACTTATGGATCCCGACACCGAGGACGACGACCTCAGTCACGATGGCTCTCCCGTTTGCCCGTCACGCGGCGGTCCGAACTTGTAGCTGATGACCTCGTTGC
>JASLZO010000129.1 GCA_030754805.1 Dehalococcoidia bacterium | reverse complement strand
AGCCGTCAGGTTCCAACTCCCGATCCAGCCAGTCCTGGAGACGTTGCCGCCGGCCCTTCCGCGTCCTTCTCGGCCCTCCCTTTGGCAGAGCGCGGTGCGTGTGGACCTGAACGCGCCGATGGTCGGTCAGCCACTTGAGGCAATCGTCCTCGTTGCCGTTACGGATGTGCTCGGCTAGCCTGCTTGCCTCGCCTTTGATGTCGAACCGAGGACCTGCAGGACGGATACGTCGCGTGCCCCCTGGCTCCCACTCCGCCGTGCACTCGTCGACGTTGACCTTCCAGAGCTGGAGTTCTGCATTGACAGACCCCAGCGCGGCGCCCCCGTGCCGCTCAATGCGGAACGACACGACCGGAGGATTCCACTGAGGATCCTCCATTCGCCCGAGCTTTCCTTCGTGCATCTTCGACCTGTCATAGCGAGCAAGATGCGGCCAGCAGTTATAGACGTGCATTAGCAAGGTCTCCACGTCCGTCACCGGCCCTGGCTCCCTGTCGGACAGGTATTCACGCAGCGCGTCCATGGGATGCGGTTCCATACTCCCATCTCCCTAAGGCAGTGGGGTCCTTCGTGACCTGCCTTTCCACGTGACCGCGTCCATGCTCGCGCCCCCTGATGGGGCTACTGGGCGGACGATTCCACGTGGGTTACAGCACCGCCGTTGACAATACGCTTCCGGTCGAATCACATCGACGCGCCTGCGTGCGGCTTCCGTCGTGTCCGTACATGCCCTACCCTTAACGCCCGGCCACCTTCCGCCACTACGAAGACGCGCACTACCGCCCGGCTGGAACCCCGCCGCAGTCCTGACGAGGATAACGCCATGAAACGGACTTTCACCATCGACGTGGATATCGAGGGCCTGGACGAGTTCGAGTCCGTCGACGACCTCGAGCGGCTAGTCCTCCGCGCGGGATCCGAGTTCCAGCGGCGTCTCCTGGCGGAGCTGGTAGAGCTGCGAGATAAGGTTCCACAGACGCAGCGAATCCGCCAGAGTGCAACGCAGACCCTGGACATGTTCCTCCAGCTCGTGCGAGAGGGAAAACCACTCGAAGCCATCGAGCTCGTCGAGACATCTACCACCGAGCGCAGAGGCGATGAGGCCCTGCGACAGGTCGACACGCTGCTGCGGTCCCACTCCCTCTCCGGCGCGATCCGAGAGGCGCAAGGACGTCTCCAGAACCACACGAGGAAGGGGAGGAAGCGACAGGTAGAACACTACCGTAGCACACTCGCCATCCTCGAAGGCATGACCGAGGAAGCGGGCGCCATCCCGCGCGGCGCTGCGAAGTCCGTGTACCAGCTGAAGGTGACGCTGCGAGACATCAAGCCGCCTGTATGGCGGAGGATCCTGGTTGCCGGCGACATCCGTCTCGACAAGCTCCACGGGATTCTGCAGTGGGTCATGGGATGGCAGAACTCACATCTCCACCAGTTCCTGATACGCGGAGCCGCCTATGGAACGCCGGACCCGGACTTCGATCTCGACGTGAGGGATGAGAAGCGCATGCGGCTGGACCAAGCTCTTGCAGATCCCGGCTCCAAGATCGTCTACGAGTACGACTTCGGTGACGGTTGGACTCACGACGTCCTCCTCGAGAAGATCCTGCCACCGGACAGGGACACGGACTACCCCGTCTGCATCAAGGGAAAACGCGCCTGCCCACCCGAGGATTGCGGGGGTCCGTGGGGCTATGAAGAGCTGCTCCAGACACTGCGGGATCCCGCGCATCCTGAGCATGAGGACCTGCTCCGATGGGCCGGGGGACAGGTCGATCCGGACGCCTTCGATCTGGAAGAAACCAACGCCGAACGCGATGACTACATGCAACTCCTTGCGGAGGAACGCGGCCGGTTCGGCTATTGAGACGCGCCAGCGTCGGATCTCGGGGGTACGCCGGAGAAGAGAGCGACGCGGGGCGCCACGCCCGGTGACCGCGTCATGCTTCGCCTCTGGAACGTGTGTGGGCACGCAACCGTGGAGGCGCCTGCAGGGCCCCTCGTGAGACTCTGTCGGCAGGAACTTCGGGCGTTTATCGATCGGGAATGCGGCAGTGGTTCAGTTGCGGTTCGTCGCCGGAACGATCGAGATACGCGGTCCTGATCAGAACGCGTCCGTACCGCTCCCGAGCGCCTGTCGATGGGATCCGAGAACCGCGTGTTTCCGCGCTCCCGCCGTCGCCTATGCCGACATCGTCCTCTCCCTCATCCGTAACAAGATTCCCTACGAGGACGATGCGAGACGATATGGCGTCCTCGAAGACGGTCTTCAGGTGCGACGAGAACCCAGGCCCTTCCAGACCGAAGCGCTCGAAGCGTGGCGGAAAGCCGGCGGGCGTGGTCTCGTCGTACTGCCCACCGGAGCCGGGAAGACCGACGTCGCGTTGCTCGCCATCGACGCCATGCGGCGGGACACACTCGTCATAGCGCCCACCCTCGACCTGATCGCGCAGTGGTACGATCAGCTGAGAACCGCCTTCCGACGCGATATCGGCGTCTTGGGAGGCGGGGAACACATCGTCAAGCCGATCACCGTCGCAACCTATGACTCCGCATTCATCCACATGGAGAGACTGGGAGCCACCTTCGGGATCGTCGTCTTCGACGAGTGCCACCACCTGCCGGGGGACGCCTACTCCCTGGCGGCGCAGTCGTGCCTGGCCCCGTATCGACTCGGGCTCACCGCAACGCCGGAACGCGCCGACGGACGTGACGAACTCCTGCCGCGACTGGTCGGACCCATCGTCTATCGCCGCGGCGTCGACGAACTCACCGGTGACTACCTCGCCGACTACACCGTCGAGAGGATCCTTGTCGAGCTGACCGACGAGGAACGCGCCGCATACGAGAAGGCGCGCGGCATTTACCGCGACTTCGTCTTCAGCCAGGGAATACGCATGTCCAGTCCCGAGGGATGGTCACAGTTCGTGATGAGATCTTCGATTAGCGCCGAGGGACGACGCGCCATGAACGCCTACCAGGAGCAGAGACAGCTGGCGTTTGCCGCGCCGTCCAAGATGACCTACGTCGAGCACTTGCTGCACAGGCATCGTGACGACCGTGTCCTGCTCTTCACGGAGCGCAACGCCGCGGCCTACGAGATGTCCCGACGCTTCCTCGTCCCTGTCATCACACACCAGACCAAGGTCACAGAACGCAGCAAGATACTCGAGAGGTTCGGATCCGGGGTATACAACGTCCTCGCCACCTCCCGAGTGCTGAACGAAGGCGTCGACATGCCCGACGCCAACGTCGGCATCGTCATTTCAGGAAGTGGCTCCGTGCGGGAGCACGTGCAGCGCCTGGGACGCATCCTCCGCAAACAGGAAGGCAAGAAGGCCGTCCTCTACGAGCTTGTCGCGCAGGACACCTCCGAGATGTTCACCAGCAGCAGACGGCGCGAACACGTCGCCTACAGCTGACCCGTCGCGTCGCGCCGAAGCAGGCCGCCCGATGTGCGTGTCGTGGAAGAGTGGCAGGAGATCGGAGACGGATGGCCGCTTATCGGGGTCAGGATTCTCTCCTCTTGCTGGAGATGGCGAGGGAGCCGTATGGAACGCATCCGACTCGCGGAGGGTGTTCGCACGCGGAGGGAGTTCTTCGGAGGACTGGTCTATGACTCCCGCACGGGCACAACGCTCGAGCTGGATCGGGGAGCGCTAAGACTACTCGAGCTGGCAAGAGGAGGCGTCCATCTCGACGCCGCTCACGCACTGATTCGAGAAGAGCGCCTGGAACCGGATCTTCGTCGTGAGGAGATGATCGCCATGGCCGGCGAGCTATGTGGTCTGGGGGTGCTCAGGTCCTGCTCCGAGGCCCATCAGACCTCGGCGCCCGTATCGGCCGGAATATGGCCCTCGACCCCCTATCTCACGGCGCCGGAGGCGGTTCACTGGGCAGTGACATACCGATGTGAGGCCGACTGCTCTTATTGCTACGCCGCGCGTCGCAAGGACACCGGTGGGGAGTTGACTACATCCCGGGCGCTGGCAGCAATCGACGCGTTTGCCGAATGGGGCGTGTTCCAACTCGCCATTGGGGGTGGAGAACCCCTGGTCAGGAACGACTTGGACGCCCTCGTCCGTCATGCCGCCGGACGGGGTCTTTCCGTGCACATGACCACGGGTGGCGATCATCTGACCCCATCCCGTATTGCCATCCTCGCCGGGGCGTTGACATGCCTCCAGATAGGCGTCCGCCACCACGACCTACTGCATGATCCACCCGGAACGCAGGCACAACGTCTGAGGACGATATGCGATACGGCGAGGGACAACGACCTCGCGGTTGGGGCCAACCTCATCCTCTGTCGCACGACGCTGCG
>JASLZO010000128.1 GCA_030754805.1 Dehalococcoidia bacterium | reverse complement strand
CGGTGCAACCGACACGGGAAGATCGAACGAGGCGCGTTGGACCCGCCCACCGTCGAGGACTTCCACGAGCACGACCCGCGTCTCCGTAAGGGGCACGAGGTCAATCGCCAGCAGACGGCTGGCCTGCGACCGGATCGGGGTGATCACCGCCAGGGCGGACGACATCTGCGCCAGCATCGCTCCGGCCAAACGGACCCATCCTGGCTCGTCCAATTCCACTTGGTGGAACTGGTGCCGGATAGTTCGGCGCTGAGTTTCGGAAAGCTCTCGCCTACCGACCAGTGCCTCTACGTAGTGACGATAGCCGCTCTCCGTTGGGACGACGCCCGCCGAGGTATGCGGTCGGAACAGCAAGCCCCAGTCTTCCAGCTCTGACAGTTCGTGACGGACCGTCGCGGAACTCATGAGTAACTCGTCCCGCTTTACGAGGTTCGCGGAACTGATTGGGCTGGCCGTCTCCACGTAGTGTTCGACGACCCTTCGAAAGAGGTCTGACTGGCGCGTCGTGAGCGTGCTCATAGTGGTGTTAGCAGTCTCGTACCGAGAGTGCTAATGCTCCGTCAAGACTACGCGCAGCTCCCCCTCGATGTCAAGGAATAATCGGCTCCGAATCAATCTGAAACTCCTCATCGCACACAGTGTTCATTGACCCGGTAAAAAGCGGCTTGATAGAGTGAGGATGTAGTGGACATCACCTATCTAGACGGGTCATCGTTCCTGCTCCGCGGGCGTGATGCTTCTCTCATCATCAACCCAGCCCCAGGGGCAGCGGCTGCTCGAGGCGCTGCCCCTGACGTCGTAACGGTCTCTTGTCTCGAAGACGTGTCGGACGAGGGCGCCGGAGACGCCGAATCCGCTCCGGGCAAGACCCTTACGCGGCCCGGTGAATACGAGATTTCGGGCGTCTTGATCCGGGGGATCAGGCCCGCGACCCCTCCCGCGAATCACAAGACCGTCGTTTATCTGATCACCATGGATGGCGTCAGGCTGTGCCATCTCGGCCACCTCAGCCAGGCGCTCTCCGGCGCCGAGGTCGGGGAGTTAAGCGCGGCGGACGTCGTATTTGTGCCCGTCAGCGGGCAGGGGACCCTCGCTCCCGGCGTCGCATCGGAGGTACTCGCTTCGCTGTCACCGCGCCTCGTGATTCCCATGTGGTATCCATCCGCCCTTCCCGGGCAACAGATGCAGCTGGGTACCACGCCGGATCAGTCAGTTGACGGCGGCGATATCGGGCCATTCCTTAATGAGGTCGGCGCCACGCAGCTCGAACCTCAGCCACGCCTTTCCGTCACGCCCACCAGCATGCCGGCCGAACGCGAGGTCGTCGTCCTCCAACCCCAGTAGCCGTTCTTGCACCCCTTCTCCAAGCGGAAGAGGGCTGTCCAACCCGCAAACAGGGCCGGGGTCGCAACGAGAGCAACCGTTGGTCGGTTTGAAGAAATCTCCAACGCACGGACCGATTGACGGCCCCGAATCACCACCGACGTCTCCCGATTCAACCGAAACGTCTCAACTCAGCCGTCCGGCTACCACTCCTCGAACCGGAGAGAGACGGTCGGAACGCCAATGCTCACCAGCACCCTTGCCAACTCCGTCGGCATCCCCGGTGGGCCGCACAGATAGTAAGTCGTTTCACCAGGGGTCACGAACCCCTCCAACAACGACCCGTCTATGCGTCCAACGCGGCCCGACCACTCCTCCTCCCCGGGGTCAGTCGCGGTGAACAGGATCGTGATATTCGCGTTCTCACTCGATATCGCGTCCAACTCATCCCGAAAAACGAACTCCGCGGACGTCTTTGCCGAGTAGATCAGCGTCGTCTGAACCGGATGCCGCGCCTGATCGACGTGGCGGACCATGCTCATCAAGGGGTTGATCCCGATGCCTCCCGCGATCAACAAGAGCCCTGGACCCGGATCCTCCGGTAAATAGAACTCGCCCGATGGTCCGTCGACGGAGAAGCGGTCGCCAACGGAGACATGGTCATGGAGGAATGTCGCGGCGCGCCCACCACCCAGTTGCTTGATCGCCAGTTCGATCGTCCCCTGTTCCCCGTCCGCCGGAGTGGACACGATTGAGAAACCGCCGACGGTCCGGGTCCCCGTCCCTTCGTCGTCCACGTGGAGGTCTATCCACTGCCCCGGCAGAAATCGCATCGAAGGAGGGTCCAGCGCCAGCAGGAACGACCGCACCGTAGGGGTCAGCTGGTCGATCCGCTCGACCGTCGCCATGAAACGCGCGGCATCGGGTCCGGGAGGACGCCCGTGGGCCATCCGCTAAAGCCTCAGAACCATCGCCGCACATCCTGCCGGTATCCCTCGAACGAGTCCGGGAACTTCCGGCCCAGGTACCGTTCTTCCGGACCCACAATACCGACCTGCACGACCAACATCACCACGGGAAACAACACCAACGGGAACAGTGCGTTCGTCGCGACCGTCACCGCCAGGTAGGCCATCCCCAGCGAAAGGTAGAGCGGGTTTCGCGTGAACCGAAACGGCCCGCTCGTCACGATATCGGTCGTCGCGTGCCGCGGGTCAATCGTCGTCCCGGCCCGTGCCAGCACCCAGAACCCCCACGCGCCCAGTGCCACCCCGCCGGTCAGCATCGGTAACCACAGCACCTCCTTTGGCCAATCAGCGGGGACCACACGGATTGGTATCGCCTGGTCCAGCAGCACGCCCACGACGAGAGGACCCAGGAAGATCAATGGCGGGAGTTGCAACGGCCACGCGATATCGGCTCGATCGGGCACCATCCTGAATGATAGGGAACGTGCGTGAAGATCACGAGACAGGCGTAAGATTCCCGAGTATCTGCGCTCCTGGGAGCCGAACCGAATGCTCGGCCGCGAAAGCGGTCACCGGATCAGGGGGAATGGAACCATGGCAACAGAGCAGCGAGACAATTCCTGGAACGCCCTCGAGGCTGCGGTCGGGACGGACTTCTCCGGAGGAGCCTTCAGGACAGGGGCGGACCCCACCGAAAAAGGGGCCATCCGGAAGTTCTGCGAGGCTCTGGAGATGGACTGCCCCCTCTACCATGACGACGAGGTTGCTCGGCGGTTTGGGCATCCCGGCGTCCCTGCCCCCGTCAGCATGATCAACTCCACCCTGGCAGCCCCGCCCATATGGAAACCCGGTGACCCCACCCGCTGGCCCGATGCCGAGCGCAACACCATCACAGACTCCCTCGGGAACGCCCCGGGCATCCCCTTGCCGCTTCCCCCGACAACTGCGGGCTTCGCCACCGACATCGAGGTCGAATTCGCGAGACAGGTTTACGTTGGCGACCAGTTGTCCGCGGGCGGCCAGAAACTCATCTCCGTCAACATCCGCGAGACCACCGTCGGATACGGTGCTTTCTTCGTGAACGAGGGCTGGGTCCGGAATCAGAAGGGTCAACAGGTCGCCACGACCCGGAACGGGCTCTACCGCTACAACCCCCATCCCGACGGAACGCACCAACCTGCCAATCGCGGGTCCGATGATTCCGCCCGAAGCGCCGCCTTGGATATGCCCCCTTCCGTGGCCAGCAACGTCGACTGGGACTTCCAGCGCTACTTCGAGGACATCAACGAGGGAGACGCCGTCCCGCCCGTCGTCACGAACGTCACCGTCCAACGCCTTGTCATCGAGGCTGGGGCCAACAGGGACTTCACCCCTATCCACCACAACACCGAGATCGCGCAGGGCCAGGGCGCCCCGGAGATGTACGCGAACAACGTCTTCATCCAGGGCATGTGGGAACGCGTCGTCCGAGAGTACATCGGCCTAACCGGCACCATCCGCAAGGTCGGACCGTTCCGGATGCGCATCTTCAACCCCGTCGGTGAAAGCGTCGTCACCCATGGAACCGTCACCCGCAAGTGGCAGGCCGCCGGCGAGAACCTGGTCGAACTCAACATTCGAAGCGAACACTCCGGCGGCATCAGCGTCGGCCCAGGACCCGTCGTGGTGACCATTCCGTCTAAACTCTGACAGCCGACCTTGAAGTCACTCGATCCCCAGAATCCATGTACGGACCCAGTGCCACGGGCCAAACTCCATTGGCGTACGCGGCGGTCACGCTTTTGAAGCTGACCGAGGGTATGGATGTCTGCGATGTCGATACAGGCTCCAACCCGATCTCGATGCGATAAAGAACCCTGTTGAGGTCATTGTCGCTGCGGTCGGCTGCCCGTAGAGTAGATGGTAGCGACACGCGGTCCCCAAGGAGACCTGCCAATGGCCCCCGATTCACTGTTGATTACCGATAATCGGACCGGGAAACAGTACGAACTGCCGATCACGGACGGGTCGGTGCCGGCGATTGGGTTGCGGCAGATTCGGACATCGGATGACGACTTTGGGCTGTTGAGCT
>JASLZO010000127.1 GCA_030754805.1 Dehalococcoidia bacterium | reverse complement strand
GACGTCTTCGGTGGACTCGTAGTCCTGTTCCGAGTCCGGCCGCATCTCCATCTCCATCCCTTCGGCCATCTGTTGGAGAAGCTGTTCCATCTCGGCAGGATCCATGTACTGCTCGTCTTCTTCTTGGTCTTCGTTGACGTCCACGTCCTCCCAGTCCTCGGGAGGGACTTCTTCGTTTGGGATGGCGCCGATTATCGCGTAGATGCGCATCGTCGCCTCGGAGGTGTCTTCGACCGTGGCGTCAGCGCTGAGCACCCGTCGAGCGATGGCCGTTATCTGCTTCGCCTGATCGACGTATTCCAGCGGAGCAGGTATGGTCTTTTCCTGCTGCAAACTGAGGCGAACGAGAAACTCAACCAACGCTTCCCGAATCGGGAGCGACTGAATCTCGGGGCGGTTCTCGTTCGAGTCCTGTTGGATTCGGTCGTAGGCGCTGCGGATGCCGGGGTACTCGTACTTGACTCGAAAATCGAGTCGGCCGTCTTCGACAACCGTGAACACGTCCAGCGCCAACTTGCGGTCCTCGAACATGTTGAAGAACCGCTGCATGTCCGTGATCCATGCGCGCTCGAGCCCCTGTCCTTCGGCGTCGTCTTCGACGTCACCTTGGACCGCGGTGCTCGACGGTTGCGTGCGGGTCTGCTCCAACTCGGCCCGTCGGTCTGTGAAGATTCCGGAGGGGCGGTCGAACTCGAAGTGGAAACTGCCGAATTCGAGGTGGGCGACCTGGTGGGTCGACACAACCTTGAACCACGAAAAGTTCTCGGGCTTGCTCTGGTACCGGTCCACGACGCCAGGGACAAACACGGTCGATCCTTCGGTTGACGGAGACTCCGCCGATACCCAGCCGATGTTCTTGTCGACCAGATCCTCGGAGGCGGCGAGTTTGATCTCGGCGCCGGCCAGAGCGCGGCAGTACATCTCCATGACGGGCTTGATGTGGTCGAACTCAACACCCGACGAGAGCGCGGCAAGCGTCGCCTCGGAGTGGGCCGATTCGATCTTGAAAAAAGCGAGGCCGCCGTCCGGGTTCTGTCTCAGGAGCTTAACCCCTTCGTCGAACCATCGCTCGACCTGACTGATGGACAGTCGGTCCATAATCTGCGAACAGCCTTTGATGAACTCGGGCACCGCAATCGGCGACTCTTCCATCAGGGCTTCAGCCAAGGTCAGGATTCTGGCGTGGTGCTCCGAAGCCACTTGGGAGAGCGCCTGGGAAGTCTCCAGCATGACGTTGGGGATGTTCGTGCCGCCAGCTTGGACCTGCCTCTCGGCTATCTTCAAGAATCGAAAGCGCTGGTCTTCGCCGATCTTCGGCAGCGCCTTTGCGCCGGACTCGAAGAAGCTCTTGACCTCGCGCCAACCGGAGTCCACCAAGGCGGAGGCAAGGCCGATGAAGGCAGTCTTGTCCTCGCCGATGAGCGGGAATATCTGCTGACCGAGCGCCAGGCACTCCGCCGCGAGATCGTATGACCGACGCGACAGCTCGTCGAGGAAGCCCGCGAATCGCTCCAACTCCGGGAAAGAGAGGCTCTCCATCAGCGCGGGGCTGTACGCGAAGAACTTGCAGGCCAACGTGCTGGATTTCCACGTCCCTTTGTATAGGCTGCTCCCCAACTTCGCCCAGCTTTCGATGTGCCTCGACCGGAGCTGGCTCATCGCCTCCGGGCTGGCCTCGAAGTACGCGGTGGCAAGGGTAGGGGACTCTCCGCAGAGTTCGGTCCCGCAGACCGTCCATCGCATGAAGTAGTTGAACGGCATGTACGTCATCACCTGAGGGCTGACGCGGTAGTACTGGGCTGCCGCCTCCCAAGATCGTACGGTCTGTTCGGCGATCTTCAACCCGGCCATCGCCCATTGCGCGATCGACTCGTCGTCGAGGCTGGCCGGCATCTGTGCGTGGGCCTTTTCGAACTCATCGGTCACCGGCGCGGGAAACCGCCGGAAGTGTTCCTGCATCTCCTCGAGTGTTGTCGCTCCTGTGTTTTCCACGCGGTCTCCTTAGGCGGCCCAGTCCCCCAGCACATCCAGGAAATTGGCCAGTACTCGTGCGGTGGCGCCGAATATCACGTGTCCTTCGTAGACGAACGAAGGGGAGTTCTCAAGTTTGCCGTCTTTGATACGAATCTCGTCCCGTCGGTTCCTCTGGCAGCGCAGATGCCGGATCGGCGCTTCGATGACTTCGGCCACCTCGAACCTGCTGGGTGCGAAGTCGTAAGGATACGGGATTGTGCCGACGAACGCACTGATGAGGAAGTTGGAGATTGTGGGCATGTCGTCGAGCTGGCCGAGGACTTGCACGTCTCCGGGGACTATTCCCATCTCTTCGTGAGTCTCTCTGAGAGCCGTGAAGAGAAGCGATTCGTCTTCGCGGTCCTTGCTGCCGCCAGGGAATGAGATCTCGCCCTTGTGGTGCTCAACCATTTCGGTGCGTTTGTTGAGCAACACGCAGTACTCCCCGTTCTTGGGGTAAACGACAAGCATGACCCCGGCAGGCCGAAGAGCGCCGTTCTCGACTGTCACTCTGGCGCTGCCAGTGAGGGCTTGTCTGATCCCTTCCGTGGGCGATGCGGTCAACAAGCGCCTCCGCGCGGGAGGCGCCCCCGGTCTGAGCAAACGGGAAAGAAGTTCGAGCCTACTCGAAGACGGATGATGTCAGCTCCTCGATGCTCCGCTGGACGGTGTGGTCGTCGGTCACAGCCCAGTTTACCGCTACCTGGCAGGCGCGCCTAGGTGTGATGCCCTGTTTGATGAGCTGCCCGGCGTAGATCAGCAAACGGGTGCTGGCGCCTTCGCCCAAACCATGTTCTTTCAGGTTGCGGACCTTCTCTCCGAGCTTCGCGAGCTGGAGTGCGGTGTCGGAGTCGACTCCGGACTCGTGGGCGACTATCTCCGCTTCTATGTCCCGAGGAGGGTAGTCGAATTCGATGGAGATGAACCTCTGGCGCGTGCTGTGCTTGAGGTCTTTCAACGCGCTTTGGTATCCGGGGTTGTAGGACAAGATGAGCAGGAAGCCCTCGCCGGCCTCGAGCAACTCGCCCCGCTTCTCCACGGGCAGGATGCGCCGATGGTCGGTCAATGGATGGATCAAAACCGTGGTGTCTTTGCGGGCTTCTACGATTTCATCCAGGTAGCAGATGCCCCCGGCTTTCACGGCCCTGCTCAGAGGCCCGTCGATCCAGACCGTCCGGTCGCCTTCCAAAAGATAGCGGCCCACGAGGTCGCTCGCCGTGAGGTCCTCGTGACACGCGATGGTGATCAACGGAAGATTGTCCGGCTCCGAGTCGTCGCCATTGGTTGGCTCGGCGGCGACGTCCGACGCATCTGGGTTCTGGCGGATGCGCGTAAGCGGCTGCGCTAGGCGATAAGACATGTACTCGACGAACTTGGTCTTGCCGCAACCGGTAGGTCCTTTGAAGATGACTGGAATCTTCTGCGCGTATGCGGCTTCGAAGAGCTCGATTTCGTCCCCGACGGGCACGTAATACGGCTCTTCGGTAATATGGTATTCCTCGATGATATAGCTGCGATAAAGCGTCCTTGTTGGTGAAGTCATCTGTTGTGTTCGCTCTCCTTAGGTCTGGCTCGGGGCCCTCTGGCGCCAGGTGTCCGCAACGTGTTTCTTCAACTCGTCCAGTCCTTGGTCGTTGACGATTACTGCGTCCGCGTGCGAAGCTCGCTCTTCTTGAGACATCTGGCTCGCGATTCTGGAGCGTGCTGTCTCTTCGTCCATGTTGTTGCGCTCGTGAAGGCGGGCTATTACGGCTTCCTCCGGTGAAGTGGTCACCCAAATTTCGTCGGCCAGCGGAGTCCAGCCGGCCTCGATCAGTATCGCCGCCTCGACGACGATTCGGTCGATGCCTTCGCCGGCCATAACGCCGATCCGCTCCTTTATCATGTCGAAGATGCGGGGGTGCATTATGGCGTTGAGCTGATCCATCGCCTTTGGATCGGCAAAGACAATCGGCCCGAGCTTTCGCCGATCGATCTCTCCGGATTCCGAAACGATCTCGCGCCCGAACGCTTCGACTACATCGTTGAACGTCTTAGTCTTGGGAAGATATGCTTCGTGGCCGACCAAGTCGGCGTTGATGATCGTTGCACCGAGTTCGGACAGAATCTCCGAAACTTGGGTCTTGCCAGTGCCTATGCCGCCTGTGAGGCCAATTACGAACATATGAATATCGCCACCCTAGAAAATTCACCACATTCTACTAGAGGCGACGAAAGCGGGTCAACCTAGCGGCGCCCTCGCGGGGCTGAGTACGCACCCCATCTACGGGGTTTCGCCCGGAACCTCGAACCTGTGCAGGCGACAGGCCGAAGCCATTGCTGAATTCGACGGCGCCTCACCGCGCATCACACAGCGGATTCACGTCCTGTGAACCGAAGGTCGCTCGCGGC
>JASLZO010000126.1 GCA_030754805.1 Dehalococcoidia bacterium | reverse complement strand
GCGTTCATCAGGTCCTCACGGTCCACTAGGTTGGGAAGGATCGCCTGTCGGGAGGGTCCCTCGAGACCCATCAGACCGCCGATCAGCGCTGCGGCCACCACGAGGTGCCACGCGGCGACGACACTCGTGAGACCGATCACGACGACGCCTGCGGCCACGATCGTCTGGAGGGACATAGCGAAGACCAAGACCAACCTGCGATCCATCCGGTCGGCAATAACGCCTCCGAACATGGTCACCACGATGGCAGGAATTGAGTTTGCCAGACCCAGGGCGCCGACATAAAACGCGCTTTCCGTGATGTCGTAGACGGCCCAGAGGAGCACCAACTGGATGACCTGTTGTGCACTGACGAACGCGAGCAGGCTCAGCCAGAAGATCCGGAAATTCGCGTGCCGCATCGCACTGAACGCTTGCCAACGCGAGGTTGTGGGGTGATTGGGGGTGGCTAACCCGGCCATCGTTCGGAGGGGAGTCCGGGCAACCTGAATAACAGGATTACAGATACGGTTGACGGCATCGCGCATGATAACATCGAGGGGCTGGTGAACCCTTGGTTCATGGCTGCCACGGACAAGTCGATCTCTCAGGAAAAAGGGGTAGGTGTGGGCGCATTCGATAACTTCTCCGCGTCGGTAAGTGGCACCCCGGTCGTTACCCGGATGGTGAACAGCACGATGATCGAGGCAGCCCAGGCGCTGCGGGACATCTGCAAGGAGTTCGAGAACTCGGGCAACCCACTTGGTGATCACCACCTGCCGGCCGGCGGCTACATGGGCGAGATGGTCGTTAAGGCGCTGATCGAGTCCAAGTTCATCGAAGAAGCCGAAACCGAGCGCGGGGCCCTCCACCAGTACCGCCCGACAAAAGCAGGCCGGAAGGCCTACGAAGGCTTGAAGAAAGAAGACGCATTCTCGTTGAGGTCAGTGGAGGCGAAGGCCTAGTCTGGCCTGGTTCCCTACGGTTGAACGGAGGCAACGGCGTCGAGGGCCAACCGCAACTCTGGCACGGTCACGATCGCTTCGAATTTCGCTTCGACCAGGCCTGACGAGCCCACGACGAAAATCCAGGGCTCCGATGGGAGTCCCCACTGCACGGCGGCAGGTACCAGGGTGAACCCGCCACCTCCGCGAAGGGTTTCGAGTTCGTATGGTTCGACGTGCATGAACGTGACCCGGCCCTGATATTCGGGCATTACCTTGATCACTTCTTCGAGCACCGGGCCGCAGAGCCGACTCTGGCAGAAGGCCGGTGTCGAGAATGCGACGAGGAAGGGCTTCCCGGCATCGAGGGCCTCCGCTACGGTCAGCTCGTATAGGGCGGGTAACGGAGATTCGCTCGTCGAGATATCCGCCAATGATCGGACGTTTCTTGCTGTTGCCTGTTCTGAACGCGGGGCTGGAACTCCGATCGCGGGCGTGAGGGTTCGATCTTCCACTCGCAGCGCCACTTGAAGGTTGATCAAGGCTGTTGGGTCGTCGGTGGATGAGACGACCGCCCGGATCCCCCAGATGCCTGGCCGGTCGAAGTCGACATCGTTAACGACATAGATTCCCCGCGACTCCATATGGATATGCGTGGAACCGTCCTCGTGGAGATGTGGTTCTTCGGTCTCCAACGACCGAAATGAGGCCCGATAGTCACGTGGCTCACCAGTGTCACCGGTTTCCTGGTCTACCGTGAAGAACGAGATGGAAATGGTGGCATCCTCCACGAACGCACCATTCGGATCCAAGACAATGAAGGGGAACCTGGTTTTTTCCGCCGCCATGTCGGATCCGGCGACCAGGAACTGGTACCCGGGTGTCGGCACAAATTCCGGGAGATCGACCGAGGTGGGCGTTCCCATCGTCTCGATGGAGGTCACTGCCGGTGGGCCTGTTGTGTGACCCAAAATTGTGGCGGGAGTGGACATGGAGGCTGGTCCCGCGTCGCGCGTGTCGGCAGGAGACGGCGTGTCGTTCGCGGTAGAGGCGGCGCAACCGGCGAAAAATACGGCAACCGTGAAGGCAGAGATGACGGCCCAGACCGAGTGTCGAAATCGTTCCACCAAAGCTTCCCCATCCGCCTCCGTCGCTTCGATCGAACCGAAATCCAGTATAGAAAACGGCCGAAGACGCATGGCTGCGGGCCGCGTCAGGCTTCGACGGAACGACCTTCGACAAAGACTGTCAGGGGGTGATCGGCGCTGAACCTGACGGCGACTCTCGTGCCGGCGTCGAGCGGCTCGGAAGTATGTGGCGCGAGGATGTGGCATGCGGTGCCCGAGTCCAGGGTCACGCGGTAGACGAACGAGGGGCCGGTGAAGGTTCTCTCCCCCACCAGACCGATACCGGGATCGGCCTCCTCAAGCGACAGGTCATCGGGGCGCACCATTACGTGGATTGGTGCGTCGTCCGGAGATACCTGTCGCGCCGTGGGCAGAGTGGCATCGATCGGCCCGATCTCCGTGATTAACGATCCCGCCTCCGTCCGGTGCGCTGCCAGGAAATCGGCGGTCCCCATGAAACGTCCGACGAAGGTCGTGGAGGGAGCGTGGAAGATGCGCTCTGGGGTGTCGACCTGCTCGATTCGACCATCGCGCATGACGGCCACGCGGTCGGCCATGAAAAGCGCTTCCTCCTGGTCATGGGTGACGAAAGCGACCGCAACTCCAGCGCGCTCGAGCACATCCTTGATTTCACGGCGGACCCGAGCCCGCAGATCCGTGTCGAGATTCGAGAAAGGTTCGTCCATCAGTAGGACTTCGGGTTCGGGGCCCAACGCACGCGCGAGGGCCACGCGTTGTTGCTCGCCTCCGGAGAGTTGGTCTGGCATTCGGTCGCGCAGGTGGGCGATCCCGACCATCGAGAGCAACTGCTGGATGCGGACCGCGGACTCGACGGCGGGTCGACTGATGCCATATTCGACGTTCTCCCACACGGTGAGGTGCGGGAACAGCGCATAGTCCTGGAAGACGATGCCGACGCGCCGTCGTTCGGGACCGACCATTGTGTTTGAACCCGCAAGGATTCGCCCGTGGGCCTCGACCGTACCGCCGTCCGGCACTTCCAGCCCGGCGATGAGCCGAAGTAGGGTGGTCTTTCCGCAACCGCTGGGGCCAACGATCGCGACTGTTTGGCCCGCGATCAGCGTGAGATCGACTCCGTCGAGGCCGACCACGTCAGCGTAGCGTTTTGTCAGTCCGACACAATGAAGAGCAACGTTAGTCTGCCTCGTCCGGGAACTCATCAGGATCCTTTCCTGTCTAGATCACGGGCGACGAGAACGGCCATAGGAACAGAGGAGAGCAGGACGAGCAGGAGCGCCGGGGCGGCGGCCCGAGCAAAGAATGCCTCTGAACTTGCGGACCACACAGCGGTCGCCAGGGTCCCGAATTCCAACGGACTGAGGATCAGCGTCGCCGGCAACTCCTTCATCGCTGTGAGGAAGACCAGGGCGATTGCGGCTATGATGCCCGGCCGCAAGAGTGGAACCGTTACCGAAGACAGGGCCGCGACGGGCGCTCGCCCAAGGGTTCGGGCTGCCTCTTCAAGGTGTGGCCCGATTTGGAGTAGGGAAGACCGAACCGGCCCGAGGGCGATCGGGAAGAAGAGCACCACGTAAGCAAACAGGAGGATCCAGACCGTTTGATACACCCGGCCGAGGTAATTCGCGGTGAAGAAGACGAGGGCCACCGCGACGACGATGCCAGGCAGCGCGAAGCCGAGCGAGGCGATGCGCGACAGCACCGAAGTTGCGAGGCTCCTGTAGCGGACCATCAAGACCACGACCGGAATGACAGCCGCGGTCGTTGCGATCGCCGCCGTCGACGAAACGAGCACCGAGTTGGTCGCGAGTCTCCATGGGACCGTCAATGCCTCGCCCGCGCTCGATCCCCGGAGCAGGAGGTGGAGCAGCGCCCCGGCGGGCATCACGAGCGTGATCGATCCCACGGTGGCTACGAAGATAAGGGCGGGCCACCTCCAACGGCCGAGCGCGACGAGCGGCGGAGGTTTCGACGGAGGACTCCCAGCGCCTTCCGAGGGGGTCCGACCGCGAGCGACTATCTCTCCGAGGAAGATGACGGCCGCGAATCCGATCAGGACGAGTGACAGGGAAGCGGCTAATGCCCTATCGAAAAGGCTCTGGTATTGGAGATATATCGCCCACGTGAAGGTCTCGAACCGGAGGAGCGAGACAGCACCGAAGTCGCTCAACGCATAGAGCCCCACGATCAACCCGCCTGCAGCCAACGCTGGTCGTAGCCGCGGGAATGTGACTCGGAAGAACGTAGCCCAGGGTCCGACACCGAGCGTACGAGACGCGTCCTCGGCCGTCGGGCTCATTCGCCTCATGGTCGCACGGAGGGTCAGGAGCGCGTACGGATACGTCACCACGATGATGACCACGGACGCGCCCGCAAGGCC